>JASGDR010000193.1:0-9346 GCA_047607095.1 Caulobacter sp. | reverse complement strand
TCTTCTGCTCCAGGTTCGCGACGGCGCGCTCGAGCCGGCGCGCGGCCAGGTCGAGGGCGCTTCCTTCGCCCGGGGTCATCGGCAAGTTCCCATCATGCGGCGCAACATATAGATCGCAGCCGACTTCGCCAGCGGGCGTGACCACAATTGGGCGATGTTACCGGGGTCACAACAATAGCTAATGTCTTGTGAGCGTTCCTGGGCTTGACTTCGGCTCCCGCGACCGCGAAACCGCCTGCAAAATCAAGGAACGCCGCTCGACTTCCGGGCGGGTCCGATCGTGAGGAGAAAGACCACATGGCCCTTCGCGTCGCCATCAACGGCTTCGGCCGCATCGGCCGCCTCGTGCTGCGCTCGATCGCCGAGCACGGCCGCCGTGACATCGAGGTGGTGGCGATCAACGATCTGGGCCCGGTCGAGACCAACGCCCACCTGCTGCGCTACGACAGCGTGCACGGCCGCTTCCCGGGCGTCGTCACCTCGGGCGAAGACTGGATCGACGTCGGCACGGGCAAGATCAAGGTCACCGCGATCCGCAACCCCGAAGAGCTGCCGCACGGCGACCTGGGCGTCGACATCGCCTTCGAGTGCACCGGCATCTTCACCGCCCGCGACAAGGCCGCCCTGCACCTGAAGGCCGGCGCCAAGCGCGTGCTGGTCTCGGCCCCGGCCGACGGCGCCGACAAGACCATCGTCTACAAGGTCAACCACGACACCCTGACCGCCGACGACATCGTCGTCTCGAACGGCTCGTGCACCACCAACGCCCTGGCCCCGGTCGCCAAGGTCCTGCACGACCTGTTCGGCATCGAACGCGGCTACATGACCACGATCCACAGCTACACCGGCGACCAGCCGACGCTGGACACCATGCACAAGGACCTCTACCGCGCCCGCGCCGCGGCCCTGAGCATGATCCCGACCTCGACTGGCGCCGCCAAGGCCCTGGGCCTGGTGCTGCCGGAGCTGAAGGGCAAGCTGGACGGCTCGTCGATCCGCGTCCCGACCCCGAACGTCTCGGTCATCGACCTGAAGGTCGTCACCGGTCGCGAGACCTCGATCGCCGAGATCAACGCCGCGCTGCAAGCCGCCGCCGACGGCCCGATGAAGGGCGTCCTGGCCGTGACCACCGACCCGCTGGTCTCGTCGGACCTCAACCACATCGCCGCCAGCTCGACGGCCGCCCTGCCCCAGACCCAGGTCATCGAGGGCAAGCTGGCCCGCGTGCTCAGCTGGTACGACAACGAATGGGGCTTCGCGACCCGCATGAGCGACACCGCTCTGGAAATGGCGAAGTTCCTCTAAGCAGCCGACCCAGCCCCCGCCCTTCTCCAAGGGCGGGGGTTTTCACTGACGCGACAGCCACGGGGATAGATGTCGACCGCTTCCGTCCAGCCGCCACTTCGGGCGCCGCTGCGCCTTCGTCTCTGGACGTGGGCCGTGTCGGTCATCCTGACCTATGCGGCGCTAGGCGTACCTTTCGGCGCTGCTCTCTCGGCCTGCTACTGGTTCGGCCGCAAGGCTCCCGGCATCGAGGAACTTCCGCCCTGGCGCCTGCTGGGCGTTGGCCCGCCGATCGACGCCTCGCCCCTGATGGGCGTGGCGTTCGTCGGATGGCTGGTCGCCTGGGGCCTGCATGTCCACGCCTCGCGGCGGCGGCGGATGAGCATCCTCCACGCCATCGCCCCCCTCGTCATGTTCGCACTCGGCTGCGCCGCGGCTTTCCGCACCGCGACCGCCTGCCTCCCCCTCTGAACGGAACCCTCCCATGACCTTCCGCACCCTCGACACCGCCGATCTCGCCGGCAAGCGCGCCCTGGTCCGGGTGGACTTCAACGTGCCCGTCGACGGCGGCAAGGTGGCTGACGACACCCGCCTGCGCGCGGCCCTGCCGACCATCGCCTTCCTGTCCAAGGCCGGCGCCAAGGTCGTCCTGCTGGCCCACTTCGACCGCCCCAAGGGCAAGGTCGTGCCGGAGATGAGCCTGGGCTTCGTCGCCGAGCCGCTGAGCAAGCTGCTGGAGCAGCCGGTGGCCTTCGCCGGCGACTGCGTCGGTCCGGAAGCCGCCAAGGTCGTCGACGGCCTGGAAAACGGCGGCGTGGCCCTGCTGGAGAACGTCCGCTTCCACGCCGGCGAAGAAAAGAACGACGCCGAGTTCGCCGCCGCCCTGGCCGCCAACGGCGACGTCTACGTCAACGACGCCTTCAGCGCCGCCCACCGCGCCCACGCCTCGACCGAAGGCCTGGCCAAGCTGCTGCCGGCCTATCCGGGCCTGGCCATGCAGCGCGAACTCGAAGCGCTCGACGCCGCGCTGGGCAACCCGAAGAAGCCGGTGATCGGCATCGTCGGCGGCTCGAAGGTCTCGACCAAGCTCGACCTGCTCAACAACCTGGTCGCCAAGCTGGACCGCCTGGCCATCGGCGGCGGCATGGCCAACACCTTCCTCTACGCCCAGGGCCACGACGTCGGCGGCTCGCTCTGCGAAAAGGACCTGGCCGACACCGCCCGCGAGATCATCGCCAAGGCCGACGCCGCCAGCTGCGAACTGCTGCTGCCGGTCGACGTGGTGACGGCCAAGAAGGTCGCGCCGGGCGTCGAGACCGCCGTCCGCGGCCTCTCCGAGGTGCAGGCCGACGACCTGATCCTCGACGCCGGCCCGGAGAGCGCCAAGAAGCTGCTGGCGGCCATGGATCAAAGCGTCACCTTGATCTGGAACGGCCCTTTGGGCGTTTTCGAGGTGCAACCGTTCGACGAAGCGACCGTTTCGGCGGCGAAACACGCGGCGGAACTCGCCAAATCGGGTAAGATCGTGGCGGTTGCGGGCGGCGGTGATACTGTCGCGGCGCTCAATCATGCGGGCGTGTCGGCCGACTTCACCTTCGTCTCGACGGCGGGCGGCGCGTTCCTGGAATGGATGGAGGGCAAGACGCTTCCGGGCGTCGCCGCCCTGGAGGCCTAAAGGGAGGACCTTTTCCGGCCAACCGAAACGGCGCCGGACCATCGGAAAAGTCGGCGAGCCCCGCCCCGAGCCTTTCGGGTCAGGGCCGCCGCTCTCGGGCTACCGGACGAGGAACCGGCCCCGCGACCCCTGGGCAAAGAGCGCAAAAGCGCCGCGCCCCAAAAACAATAACCAACCCAACGACTTCAAAGCTTGCAGGAGAAAGACCACGTGGCGAGGATCACGCTTAGGCAGTTGCTGGACCATGCGGCGGAGCATGAGTACGGCCTGCCCGCCTTCAACATCAACAACATGGAACAGGGCCTGGCCATCATGGAGGCCGCCGACGCGGTCGACAGCCCGGTCATCATCCAGGCGTCGCGCGGGGCGCGGAACTACGCCAACGACATCATGCTGGCCAAGATGATCGACGCGCTGGTCGACATCTACCCGCACATCCCGGTGTGCATGCACCAGGACCACGGCAACGGCCCGGCGACCTGCGCCACGGCGATCCAGTACGGCTTCACCTCGGTGATGATGGACGGCTCGCTGATGGAGGACGCCAAGACCCCGGCCTCGTACGAGTACAATGTCGACGTCACCCGCCGGGTGGTCGAGATGGCCCACGCCTGCGGGGTCTCGGTCGAGGGCGAACTGGGCGTGCTGGGCTCGCTCGAGACCGGCATGGGCGAGGCCGAGGACGGCCACGGCTTCGAGGGCAAGCTGAGCCACGACGAGCTGCTGACCGACCCTGACCAGGCCGTCGAGTTCGTGCAGGCCACCGGCGTAGACGCCCTGGCCATCGCCATGGGCACCAGCCACGGCGCCTACAAGTTCACGCGCAAGCCGGACGGCGACGTCCTGGCCATGAACGTGATCGAGGAAATCCACCGCCGCCTGCCCAACACCCACCTGGTGATGCACGGCAGCTCCAGCGTTCCGCAGGACCTGCAGGACATCATCAACGCCTACGGCGGAGAGATGCCCCAGACCTGGGGCGTGCCGGTGGAAGAGATCCAGCGCGGCATCAAGCACGGCGTGCGCAAGATCAACGTCGACACCGACAACCGCATGGCCATCACCGGCGCCATCCGCAAGCTGCTGGTCGAGAAGCCGCACGAGTTCGACCCGCGCGCCTATCTGAAGCCGGCCAAGGACGCCATGCGCAAGGTCTGCCAGGCGCGCTTCACCGAGTTCGGCTCGGCCGGCCACGCCGGCAAGATCCGCGCGATCTCGACCGCCGCCATGGCCAAGCGCTACATCTCGGGCGAGCTGGACGCCAAGTTCGGCGCCCCGGCCGGCAAGGCCGCCGCCGAGTAAGACCCGCCGCTTTCGGCGGTCCGAAGGGCCCTTCCGGTTCGCCGGGAGGGCCTTTTGCTTTGCGGGGTCGTCAGGCGGCCAGGCGGTTGATGGCGGCGCCGACCGCGCCGCACAGCAGCACGCCGCCGGTGTACCACAGCCCCACGAAGACGAAGGTCGAGTGCGGGCAATGCAGGCCGTAGACGCTGGCCGCCAGGCCGCCGGCGAAGATTCCGGCGGCGAAGCCGGCGAGGGCCGGCCGCTCGCAGTCGGTCGCCCTCAGCGCCGTCAGGCCCAGCAGCAGGGTCGGCAGGGCCATGACGACGATGTTGAAGAAACAGGCCGTCACCGAGGCGGGCCGGAACAGTCGCGCCAGGGTTTCCGGATCCAGCCGCAAGGCGTCGCCCACGCCGCCGGCTAGAAACACCAGGGCCGCGGCGGCCGCCACCAGAACGACGGTCGGGGCCGGCGGGCCGCGCCGCAGGAGGCGCACCAGGCCGTCGAAGCCCGCCGCCGCCAGCGAGGCCGTAAAGGCCATCTTCAGCCAGAAAAAGGGATGGGCCGGCGCGGTGTCGATGTCGGGCCGGAGGTCGAGCCAGAAGAAGACCAGCAGCAGGGCGGCCAGGCCGCCGGCGACGCCGATCTCGACCAGCCGCCAGGCCGGGCGAGCGTCGCGCGGACCACGGCCGAGCGAACGCCGCGACACGCGACGGGTCAGGGCCGAAAAGCCCTCATGATAGGTCGCGTCGTCGAAAGCCAACCGGCCGTTCCCCCGCAGCGATTATCGTCGCCGTCGTCCCCTGACGGCGCGCTTTTGAGATGCGCTCTCACAAGCCGGGGCGAATGCGTAAAGAACGGGCAGCGGAAGTCAATACCACCGTTCGGCGACTCTTGTGGAGCAGCTGTGGACGCCCCTCATTCACGCATGGCGAGGCTCGCGGCGCCCGCCGATCAGGCCGCGACATTCGCTCCGCCGTCGGAGCGTTCGAAGACCAGCCGGTCGACCGTGAGGGCCCCGGCCGCCCCAAGGCCGTAGCAGGCGATGTCGGTCCAGTCGAAGACGCCGCCGAACACCACGCGGGCCAGGGCGCTATCCTGCAGCCCGACGAGGGCGAGCACGTGCATGGCCTGGCCCAGCTCGATCGCCGCGCCGAGCGTGAAGGCGCACGCCCCGGCGGTCGACGCCTTCAGCGGCGTCGCGCCGCGCAGGCCGAAATGGACCATGGCCACGGCCAGGATGTCGCCGAGATAGGGACGCACGAAGCGATCGCGGCACCAAAGGGCGATGCCGACCTCGACCGCGAACAGCGCGAGGGCGACCGCCAGATGACCGGTCCGAATCCGCATGTCCCCTCCCCGCTTCGCGCGGGGAGGAAAGCCGCGTCGCGCGATCAGTGCAAGGTCGGTCGAACCGGCGACCGGCGCCACAGCTGGGCGGTCAGGGCGTTGGCCACGCCCAGCCAGCCGAGGTCGGGCGACGAAGCGCCGCCGACCTTGCGGGCCTCGACGGCGTAGGCGGCCGAGGCGCCCAGCGAGGCGGTGGCGACAGCCAGCTGGCCGCCGCCGCGCTTGGTCCCGAACGCCAGCCACAGGGCGTTGAAACCCTGGGTCAGGCTCCACAGGGTGAGCGCGCGGGTGCGGGCGGGGCTGGACGGCGCGTTCCAGGTGCGCAGGCCCGACAGGGTCATGGCGATGAACAGCGGCGGCAGCAGCAGGCTGGTGAGCGGCTTGGGCTGATGGGCGACCGGCTCGTGCATCTCGGCGTAGCCGACCGCGTATTCCTCGTCGTCGATCACCTGCTCGTGGCGGCGGCCCATCAGCACCGAGGCCAGGATGGCCCCGCCGGCCAGAGCCAGGCCGATGGCCAGCTGAGCGCCGGCGCTGTTTTCGCTGGTGTCCGGCTGGAACGCTTCGCGGCCGGCCAGGGCGCGGTGGGCGTACGGCTTGCCGGGGGTGATGCGCATGACGGACTCCTCGCTAACTTGCGAACCTAAACCGCGTAGCTTCCGGCTTGGTTCCAGATGACACGCGCCCCCACGGCCGCCATCCTGCAACGTCCCGTCCGCGCCGTCGAGGTCGAGGCGATCCCCGCCGCCTTCTCCGCGACGGGAGAAGGCGCGCCGATCACTGAGGCAGCAGCGAGATCGCCGTGCTGGCCACGGTGCTGACCGGCAGGGCCTTCAGGTCCGGCGAGCGGATCACCGCCACGTGGCCGCGCGGCCCGCAGAGGGCCGGGTCCGAAGCGTCGGAGAACAGGGCGATGGTCGGCGCGCCGGCGGCGGCCAGCAGGTGCGTCGGGCCGGTGTCGTTGCCGACCACCAGCGCCGCCTTGGCCCCCAGCACCGCCAGCTGGGCGAAGTCGGTGCGGCCGGTCAGGTCGCGGGCCTGGCCGGCGGCCTTCTGGATCTGGCGGGCCATGGCGCTTTCCTGCGGCCCGCCGATGATGACGATGTCGAGGCCCTTGGACTTCAGCAGCGCCGCCAGCTGGGCGTAGTTCTCGACCGGCCAGCGCTTTTCGGGCCGGTGGGCCGAGCCGCCCGGCACCAGCAGCACGAAGGGCCTGGGCGGCGCGGCTCCGGCCACGGGCCGCGGCTCCTTATGCTTGCGCAGGATCCACGACAGGTCCGGCGGCGGGGCGCTGCCCGGCTCGATCGGCGCGTCGGGCCAGATCCCCGCCTGGCGCAGCTGGTCGGCGTGCCGCTCCAGCGTGTGCATGTGATAGCGGGCGCGGCCGCGCTGGGGCAGGCTGCAGCCGCCGGCGATGCCCGACCACTGCGGCGGGAACGGGCGCAGGGCCTGGAAGTACCAGCCGGTGCGGTTGTTGGTCTGCAGGTCGTAGACGCGGTCGTACTTGGCCTTGCGGATGCGGCCCAGCATCTTGAACAGGTCGCCGGCGTCGCTGGGACGGCCGTCGGTCTCCACCGCGTTGAAATAGGGCGACAGGCGCGCCAGGGCCTCGAAGGGCGGCGTGGTCAGCAGGGTGATCTTGGCGCGCGGGTGAGCCTCGCGGATCTTCTTCATCGCCGCCAGGGCCAGGACGAAGTCGCCCAGCGCGCCCAGCTTGATGACCAGGACCTTCTTGATCTCCTTGCTCAACCCTTCGACTCCGATACTCCCGCGCCCGTCTCGCGGGCCGCGATCACGCGCGCATAAACCTTAAGGGTCGCCTCGACCATGGCGTCCACCGAATACAACCGTCGCGCACGCGTGCGGGCGGCCATGCCCATGGCCTGTCGCCCCGCGGCGCCCGCCTCGCAGGCGTCGTTCAGGGCCTGGGCCCAGGCCTCGACGTCGCCGGGCGCGGCCAGCCAGCCGGTCTCGCCGGGGACCACCGTTTCGCGCGTGGCGCCGTGGTCGGCGGCGATCACCGGACGCCCCATGACCTGGGGCTCCACCGCCGTGCGGCCGAAGGCCTCCGGCTCCAGCGACGGGGCGATGGCCAGATCGGCCAGCAGATAGGCGGCCGGCATGTCGTTGCAGTGGCCCACCAGCCTGACGCTGTCCTCCAGCCCCGCCTGGGCGATCATGTGCTCGAGTTCGGCGCGGTAGCCCTTGCGGCCCTGGTCGTCGCCGGCCAGCAGCAGCAGCAACCGCGCATCGCCCAGGGCCTTCAGCCGGGCGACGGCGTCGATGGCCAGGGCCTGGCCCTTCCAGCGCGTCAGGCGGCCGGCCAGCAGCACCTTCAGCCGACGCTCGTCGGCAGCCACGCCCCAGGCCTTGCGCAGGGCCTCGACCCTGTCGGCCGAAACGAAACCGGGTTCGAACCGCGACAGGTCGACGCCGCGCGGGATGGCGACCACGCGCTCGGGATCGATGCCGTGTTCGGCGATGACGTGGGCGCGGGTGTAGTCGGAATTGGCGATCACCAGATCGCCCTTGGTCATCACCGCATTGTACCAGCGCTTGAGGCCGGACTTGGCGTTGTAGACGCCGTGATAGGTGGCCACGAACGGCGTCCTGGTCGCCTGCGCCGCCCACAGGGCCGAGAAGGCCGGCGCGCGCGAGCGGGCGTGGACCAGGGTCACCTTCTCGCGGCGGATCAGGTCGATCAGCCGGGCGGCGTTGCCCAGCATCACCAGCGGGTTCTTCGACTGGGCCGGCATCTGGGCCAGGCGGCCGCCGTCGGCCTCCAGCCGCGCGGCCATGCGGCCGCCGCGGGTGGCGACCAGGGCCTTGCCGCCCAGGGCCACCACGCCGTGGGCCACGTCGATCGTGGTCTGCTCGGCGCCGCCGGTCTCCAGTTCCGGTGTCACCTGCAGCAGGGTGAAATCATCGGGAAGGATGGACACGCCGCGCTCTGAAGAGGTTAGGAGAAGCTAGTTAGCGAAACGAACAAGGCCGCGCCATGACCGAAGTCCGCGAATTCCACCCGCGCGAGGAAAATCAGCGTCTCGCGTACCGCAAGGTGGACGGCGAAGGCCCCACGGTCGTCTGGCTGGGCGGTTTTCACTCCGACATGACCGGCACGAAGGCCCAGGTCCTGGCCGAACAGGCCCTGGCGACCGGCGGGGGCTACCTGCGCTTCGACTATTTCGGACACGGCGAATCGTCGGGCGCGTTCGAGGACGGCACGATCAGCCGCTGGCGGGCCGACGCCCTCTCGGCGATCGACGAGCTGACCGAAGGCCCGCTGGTGCTGGTCGGTTCGTCCATGGGCGGCTGGCTGGCCTGCCTGGCGGCGATCGCCCGACCCGAGCGGGTGAAGGCGCTGGTGCTGGTCGCTCCCGCCCCCGACTTCACCGACAAGCTGATGGGACCGGAGTTGTCGGACGAGGCCAAGGCGGCGATCGAGCGCGACGGCTTCTGGACCCGTCCCTCGGAATATGACGACGGCGGCTATCCGATCACCCGCGCGCTGCTGGAGGATGGCGCCCGCTGGTCGATCCTGCCCGGCCCCGTGCCGATTGACGTTCCCGTGCGCGTGCTGCAGGGCGGCCAGGACGACGCGGTGCCGTGGACCCACGCCCTGGAACTGGCCAACGCGATCAAGAGCGAGGACGTGGTCTTCAGCCTGATCAAGGACGGCGACCACCGCCTGTCGCGGCCGCAGGACCTGGAGCGCCTGATCGCCGCCGTAGCCGAAGCCCGCGCGCTGGCGACGCCGGT
>JASGDR010000192.1:0-5572 GCA_047607095.1 Caulobacter sp. | reverse complement strand
GTCGGCGGCGTTGAGCTGGGCCTGGAAGTCGAGGCCGCTGACGCCGGGGAGCCGTACGTCCAAGACGAGGCACCCGGCGTCGTGCGCATGTCCCGAGCGGAAGAAGTCCTGGGCGTTGCCGAACAGCCGCGTCTCCAGCCCGACCGAACGGAACAGGCTGTCGAGGGCCTCGCGCATGGCCCCGTCGTCGTCGACGATGTGCACGGTCGGAGCCGACATGGACGATAGCTGGACCTGCCTCGGCGGCGACGTCAACAATAGCGCCGCAACCTTTCGGTGAGCTCGATGCACGACCGCCCCGCCGATGTCTTGAACGTTTCGACCGAATCCCTGCCGGGCCTTCTGGAGGCGGCGCACGAGCCGATCCTGGTGCGCGACCTCGACGGGCGGGTCCTGTTCTGGAACCAGGGGTGCGAGACGCTGTACGGCCACGGCCCCGAAACCGTCCGCCAGGCCGGGACGACGGACCTGCTGGCGACGGTCTTTCCGGCGCCGCTGGCGGAGATCAACGCCCGCCTGCTGGCCGAAGGGCGCTGGCGCGGCGAGGTAACCCGGCGGCTGGCCGACGGCCGCGAGGCGGTGATCGACCTGAACTGGTCGCTGAGCCGCGACGCCGCCGGCGCGCCGGCCCGGATCCTGGAGACCGGCCGGGACGTCACCGAGGCCCGCCGGGCCGAGGAGGCCCTGCGCCGCAGCGAATACCGCTTCCGCAACGTCTTCCACGCCATGAGCGTGTCGTTCTGGGAGCTGGACTTCTCGGCCCTGGGCGGAATGTTCGGGGCCCTGCGCGCCCGGGGCGTGACCAGCCTGCGGGCCCACATCGCCGAGAACCCGCGCTTCGTGCGCGAGATGATGGAGGCCAGCCAGGTCGTCGACGTCAACGACAAGTCGCTGCAGCTGTTCGAGGCCACGCGCGAGCAGCTGATCGGCCCGGTCGACCGCTTCTGGCCGCCCAGCAGCGAGCACGTCTTCGCCGCCAGCGTCATCGCGGCGCTGGAGAAGAAGCCGCACTACGAAAGCGAGGCGCGGTTCCGAACCCATGGCGGTCGCGAGTTCGACGGCCTGTTCACCTGCTGCTATCCGCGCGAGCACCTGCCGCAGGGGGCGACGCTGGTGGGCGTCATCGACATCACCGACCGGTTGCGCGCGCAGGAGGACCTGCAGCGGGTGCAGGCCGAACTGGCCCACGCCGCGCGGATCTCGACCCTGGGCGAGCTGACCGCCTCGATCGCCCACGAGGTCAACCAGCCGCTGTCGGCCATCGTCACCAACGGCGAGGCGGGGCTGCGCTGGCTGAAGCGCGATGCGCCCGACCTGGAGGAGGTGGGCAAGGCCTTCGACCGGATGATCGGCGAGGCCAACCGGGCCTCGGGCGTGATCGGCCGCATCCGCACCATGGCCGTCAAGGGCGAACCGGAGACGGCGCGCCTGGCGCTGGGGCCGCTGGTCGAGGACGCCGTCATGCTGGTGCGGCGCGAGCTGACGTCCCACGGTGTGGCGCTGCGGGTGCAGGCGCCGGCCGACCTGCCGGCGGTGGAGGGCGACCGGGTCCAGCTGCAGCAGGTGCTGGTCAACCTGATGGTCAACGCCGTCCAGGCCATGGCCGAGGGCGACGAAGGGGAGGGGCGCGGCGATCGGGTGCTGACCGTGCGCGGCGCGGCCGAGGGCGACGCGGTGGTGCTGACGGTGGCCGACACCGGCCCCGGCGTGCCGCCCGAGCGGCTGCCCCGGCTGTTCAACGCCTTCTACACCACCAAGTCGGCCGGGATGGGCATGGGCCTGTCGATCTGCAAGACCATCGCCGAGGCCCACGGCGGGACGATCGAGGCGGCCTCTCCGCCGGAGGGCGGGGCGGTGTTCAGCCTTCGACTGCCCGCCGCGAGCGCCGTGCAAGGGGGTGATTGATGAATTTTACTCATCGAGTCGTGCAAAGCTGAGCGGCTAATTTTACGGTCGCGCGCGCGCTAGTTTGGCTTCGCGGGGCCCCGTCGCGGGTCTCCCTCCCCCAAAAAGCCAATCGGAACATCCTGCACATGGCCATCAAAGCCTATGGCGCCTTCGCCGCCGACAAGCCGCTGGAAGCGATGGACATCACCCGCCGCGCCGTCGGCGCGCACGACGTCCAGATCGAGATCGCCTATTGCGGCGTCTGCCATTCCGACCTGCACACCGTGCGCTCGGAATGGGCCGGCACCCTTTACCCCTGCGTGCCCGGCCACGAGATCGTCGGCCGCGTCTCGGCCGTCGGCGGTTCGGTCAGCCGCTTCAAGGAAGGCGACGTCGTCGGCGTCGGCTGCATGGTCGACAGCTGCAAGCACTGCCACTCGTGCGACGACGGCCTGGAGCAGTTCTGCGAGACCGGCTTCGTCGGCACCTACAACGGCCCGACCGCGGACGCCCCCGGCCACACCCTGGGCGGCTACTCGCAAGCGATCGTCGTCAACGACGCGTTCGTGCTGAAGATCAGCCACCCCGAAGAGCAGCTGCCCGCCGTGGCCCCGCTGCTGTGCGCCGGCATCACCACCTGGTCGCCGCTGCGCCACTGGAACGTGGGTCCGGGCAAGAAGGTGGGCGTCGTCGGCATCGGCGGTCTGGGCCACATGGGCGTCAAGCTGGCCCACGCCCTGGGCGCGCACGTCGTGGCCTTCACGACCTCGGAAGCCAAGCGCCAGGACGCCCTGGACCTGGGCGCCGACGAGGTCGTGGTGTCGCGCAACGAGGCCGAGATGGCGGCGCACGCCAATTCGTTCGACTTCATCCTCAACACCGTCTCGGCCAGCCACAACCTCGACGCCTTCACCGCCCTGCTGAAGCGCGACGGGACTCTGTGCCTGGTCGGCGTGCCCGAACACGCCCACCCGAGCCCGGACGTCTCGGCTCTGATCTTCAAGCGCCGGTCGATCGCCGGTTCGCTGATCGGCGGCATCGCCGAAACCCAGGAGATGCTCGACTTCTGCGCCGAGCACGGCATCGTCTCCGATATCGAGCTGATCAAGATCCAGGAGATCGAGACGGCCTACGAGCGCATGCAGAAGAGCGACGTGAAGTACCGTTTCGTGATCGACAGCGCCTCGCTGGCCGACGCCTGACGAAAAGATCCGCGCGGCCGACCGGGCCGCGCGGATCCGCCCGCAAGGTAGCGATCCCATACCTGGGTATGACCCGGTCACCCCCAGGGACTGCGACGATAAGCGCGGGTGCGATGGCGACGCGCGCGGTCGTCGCAGAACAATGATCCCCGAGAACAAGGAGCGCCGCGAGGGCGCTCCCAGCCAGGGATCGAAACCATGTCCTTCCTAGCCCCAGCTTCTTCAGACGCCGCCCAGGCCGCCGCCTTCGGGGGCGCGGGCCGGCCCGCCGCGCGGGAACGGGCGGGCGAGCCCCGCAGCTTCGCCGACCTGCGCGAGGTGCTGGGCGCCCTGGAGCGTTCGCTGGAGCGGTCGGCCGAGCCCGAAGCCGCCGCCGCCCGGGCGCTGGTCGCCAGGGCCTCGGCCATCGTCGTCGGCGTGGCCGCGCCCGGCGCGGTCCCCGCGGCCCAGGGCGGCCTGGCCCCCTGGCAGGCGCGCAAGCTGCGCAAGCATGTCGACGAAAGCCTCGAGGGCGATCTCAGCACCGCCGCGTTGGGCGCCCTGGTCGCGCTCAGCCCCAGCTATTTCGGCCGCGCCTTCAAGGTCACCTTCGGTCAGACGCCGCACGCCTATGTCACCCGCCGCCGGCTGGAGGCGGCCCAGGGCATGATGCTGTCCACCCGCGAGCCGCTCAGCCAGATCGCCTATCTGTGCGGCTTCGCCGACCAGTCGCATCTGTGCCGGCTGTTCCGGCGCGCCATGGGCGTCGCGCCCCAGGCCTGGCGCCGGGCCCATCGCATGGCGGCCTGAGACGCGAGGGGGCGAACGAGGCCTCTCCGCCCAGCGACCGTTCCGGCCGCACGCCGCGCGTGTCCCTTCGATCCGCGCCACAGCTCTTCCGGGAGACTTCCAGGAGAGACGGCCATGGCGAAGTGGTTGAAGAGCGGCGCGGATGCGGGTGTCGTGGCGGCGGCGGACCGTGCGGTGCGCGAGACGGTGGAGGGCATCCTGGCCGACGTGGCGGCGCGGGGCGACGCGGCGGTGCGGGAGCTTTCGGTGAAGTTCGACGGCTGGGACCGTGAGAGCTATCGCCTCTCGCCCGCCGAGATTCAGGCCTGCATCGACCAGCTGTCGGCGCGGGACCTGAAGGACATCGAGTTCGCCCAGACCCAGGTGAGGAACTTCGCCCGGATCCAGCGCGACAGCATCAGGGACGTCGAGGTCGAGACCCTGCCGGGGGTGATCCTGGGCCACAGGAACCTGCCGGTGAACGCGGCCGGCTGCTACGTGCCGGGCGGCAAGTATCCGCTGCTGGCCTCGGCCCACATGTCGGTGCTGACGGCCAAGGTGGCGGGCGTGCCGCGGGTGGTCACCTGCGCCCCGCCGTTCGGCGGCAAGCCGGCCCCGGCCATCGTGGCGGCCCAGGCGCTGGCGGGCGCCGACGAGATCTACGCCCTGGGCGGGGTGCAGGCGGTGGCGGCCATGGCCCTGGGCACCCAGACCATCGCGCCGGTCGACATGCTGGTGGGGCCGGGCAACGCCTATGTGGCCGAGGCCAAGCGCCAGCTGTTCGGCCGGGTCGGCATCGACCTCTTCGCCGGTCCGACCGAGACCCTGGTGATCGCCGACGACAGCGTGGACGGCGAGCTCTGCGCCACCGACCTCCTGGGCCAGGCCGAGCACGGCCCCGACAGCCCGGCCATCCTGCTGACCACCTCCCGCAAGCTGGCCGAGGACACCATCGCCTGGGTCGAGAAGCTGCTCGAGATCCTGCCCACGGCCGCCATCGCCCGCCGGGCCTGGGAGAGCTTCGGCCAGGTGATCCTGGCCGACAGCGACGAGGAGATGGTCGAGATCGCCGACCGCATCGCCTCCGAGCACGTGCAGGTGATGACGAAGGATCCCGACTACTTCCTGAACAACATGACCAATTACGGGGCGCTGTTCCTGGGGCCGCGCACCAACGTGTCGTTCGGCGACAAGGTGATCGGCACCAACCACACCCTGCCGACCAAGCTGGCGGCCCGCTACACGGGGGGTCTGTGGGTGGGCAAGTTCATCAAGACCTGCACCTACCAGAAGGTGCTGACCGACGAGGCCAGCGCGCTGGTGGGCGAATACTGCTCGCGGCTGTGCGCCCTGGAGGGCTTCGCCGGCCACGGCGAGCAGGCCAACATCCGCGTGCGCCGCTACGGCCATCGCGAGGTGCCTTATGCGGGCGCGGCCTCGCCCGTGCTGGCGGCGGAATAGGTCCCATGGAGCTGCCCCCTCCCGTGTTGCCGAGCACCCCGTCGTTCCGGCTGGACGGCCGCCGGGCCCTGGTCACCGGGGCGGGGCGGGGCATCGGTCTGGCCGCCGCCGCGGCCCTGGCCGACGCCGGGGCGGCCGTGACCCTGGTCGCCCGTTCCGCCGGCGAGATCGAGGCGGCGGCGCAGGCGATCCGCGCGCGGGGCGGGGCCGCCGAGGCCCTGGCGCTGGACGTCGGCGACGTGGCGGCGGTGAGG
>JASGDR010000191.1:0-6123 GCA_047607095.1 Caulobacter sp. | reverse complement strand
CTCAGTCGCTCCGCGACAGCTCCCCCAAAGGGGGAGCATCCGAGCCCGTAGATCCTCCCCCTCTGGGGGAGGTGGCCCAGAGGGCCGGAGGGGGCCGCCGCAGGCGGCTACGGCCTCAGTACAGAACCCCCAGCGCCTCGCGAGAAAAGCTCTGCAGCTCGTCGTTGCGGCCGTCGCGGATCTTCGCCACCCACTCGGGATCCTGCAGCAGGGCGCGGCCGACGCCCACGAGGTCGAACTCGCCGCGGTCGAGGCGCTCGAGCAGGCCGTCCAGCGAGGCCGGCTGGCTGCCTTCGCCGCCGAAGGCCGCGATGAACTCGCCCGACAGGCCCACCGAGCCGACGGTGATGGTCGGGGCGCCGGTCAGCTTCTTGGCCCAGCCGGCGAAGTTGAGATCGCTGCCCTCGAATTCCGGCTCCCAGAACCTGCGTTGCGAGCAGTGGAAGATGTCGGCGCCGGCGTCGGCCAGCGGCTGCAGCCAGGCTTCCAGCAGTTGCGGGGTCTCGGCGTTCTTCACCGCATAGTCCTGCTGCTTCCACTGCGACAGGCGGATGATCACCGGATAGTCGGGGCCGACGGCGGCGCGAACGGCCTTCAGGATCTCGGCGGCGAACTTGCTGCGTTCGGCGATGGTCGGGCCGCCATAGGCGTCGCCGCGCAGGTTGGTGCCGTTCCAGAAGAACTGATCGATCAGGTAGCCGTGGGCGCCGTGCAGCTCGATGGCGTCGAAGCCCAGGCGCTTGGCGTCTGCCGCGGCCGTGGCGAAGGCGGCGATGGTGTCGGCGACGTCGGCGTCGGTCATCGGCTCGGTGAAGGGATCACCGCCGGCCTTGGAGACGCCCGAGGGGCTGTCGACCTTGCCCAGCTGCGCCGGGCCCCGGGCCGAACCCACGTGCCAAAGCTGCGGGGCGATCAGACCGCCGGCGGCGTGAACCTCGTCGACGACCTTCTTCCAGGCGGCCAGCTCCTTCTCGCCGTGGAAGCGCGGCACGTTGGCGTCGTTCAGCGAGGCGGGACGGGCCACGCCCGTGCCCTCGGTGACGATCAGGCCCACCTGGCCCGCCGCGCGGCGGGCGTAATAGGCCGCCACGTCGTCGGTGGCCACGCCGCCGGGCGAGAACGACCGCGTCATCGGCGCCATCACAACCCGGTTGGGCAGCTTCAGCGACTTGAACTCGAAGGGCTTGAAGAGGGCGTCGAGGGCCATGCGGGCGCTCCGGCAGGAGAAGAAACCGACACGATCCAAACATTTGTTCGGAAGGGCCGCCATGCAGAAATACTGCAACGGCCGCTGTATCTGGTGAAGCCCGTACGGAAAGAAAACCCCTAGCCCAGGATTTCGTCCAGCGCCCCCAGCAGCCGATCGATCTGGCCGTCCGTGCCGACGGTGATCCGCAGGTGGTCGCCGATGCGCGGGGCGTCGAAGCGGCGCACGATCACACCGCGCTTGCGCAGTTCGGCCGCCAGTTCGGCGCCGGGTCGCGAGGCGTGCCGGGCGAAGACGAAGTTGGCCGACGAGGCCGGCGCGGAAAAGCCGCGCGCCTCCAGCCCCTCGACCATCCGGCGGCGGCCGGCGATCACCTTGGCGCAGCTCTCCTGGAAGAACGCCTCGTCCTCGATCGAGGCGAGGGCCCCGGCCTGGGCGGGACGGCCCAGCGGATAGGAGTTGAAGCTGTCCTTCACCCGCGTCAGGCCTTCGATCAGGGCCGCGTCGCCGATGGCGTAGCCCACCCGCAGGCCGGCCAGGGCGCGGGACTTCGACATGGTCTGCACGACCAGCAGGTTGGGATGCTCGGCGACCAGCGGGATCCCGCTCTCGCCGCCGAAATCGACATAGGCCTCGTCGATCACCACCGGCTTGTCCGGATGCTCGGCCAGCAGGCGAGCAATGTCGGCGCGGGTCAGCGCCAAACCCGTCGGGGCGTTGGGGTTGGCGACGATGATCGCGCCGGACGGGCGGCGGTAGTCCTCGATCCGCACGCCGAGGTCGTCGGCCAGCGGCACGGTCTCGTAGGCCACGTCGAACAGCCGGCAATAGGTCGGATAGAAGCTGTAGGTGATGTCGGGGAACAGCAGCGGCGCATCGTGACCCAGCAGGGCGCGGAAGGCGTGGGCCAGCACCTCGTCCGAACCGTTGCCGACGAACACCTGCTCGACCGTCACCCCGTGATAGGCCGCCAGCGCTTCGCGCAGCGCGGTCGAGGTCGGATCGGGATAGAGCCGCAGGGCCTCGCCCGCCGCCGCCGCGATCGCCTCGCTGGCCTTGGGCGACGGCCCATAGGGGCTCTCGTTGGTGTTCAGCTTGACCAGGTCGGCGATCTTCGGCTGCTCACCCGGCACATAGGGGTGCAGCGCGTGGACCAGCGGGCTCCAGAAACGGCTCAAGGTCTTGCTCCAGCGACTACGGATCGCGGGGATGCGCGAAGCCTGGGCCGTCCGTCAAGCTGGAGAGCGCCCCCTACTCCACCGCGTCGAGATATTCGATCTCGGGCCGGGCGGCCATGAACGGCCCCATGGCCGCCCCGGCGGCCTTGAAATAGTCGGTCCCGCCGTGGTGCTTGAGGGCTTCTTCCGAGGCGTAGAGCTCCAGCACCTTGTAGACGCCGGCCTCGGACTTGGACCTGGTCAGTTGGTAGATGATCGCGCCGGGCTCATTGGCCTTCACCTTGGCCGCGAGATCCAGGAACACCGCCTCGAACGCCGCCGTCTTGTCCGGCTGAACCTTCAGGGTCGCCACCACGCCGATCATGCTCGCCTCCCAACGTTTGTTTGAAAGGCAGGTTGGACGAGCGGGCGCGCGAACACAAGCCACCCTCTCCCTCTGCGGGAGATGGTGGCTTCCGAAGGAGGTCGGGTGAGGGATCGCCCATACAGAAACGCCGCGACGGCGGTTAGGCCGTCGCGGCGTTTGATTTCTGAGAGCCCCCTCCGCCCGCAAGGGGAGAAGGATGAAGGCCCTACCGCCGCTCGTTCCAGCCGTAGGCGACCCACGAGTGGCCGCCGACGTTGCGGGCTTCGATCAGGTTCGGGTCGGCGCCGGCCTTGGCCTGGGCGTGGCGGCGGCCGCGCAGGGCGAAGGCGGCCAGGCCCAGCAGCGCGGTGGCCATGAAGCCCACCACCACCAGGGTCGCGGCGAACACGACGGCGACGATGGCGGCCACCGAGACGGCGATCGCCGTGGCCACGCCCCCGACCACCGCGGCAAGGCCGCGCCAAGCCGAAGAGTGCGTCGCGCCGATGTTCGCGCCCAGGGTCATGGTCATCGTCGTCCTCGATCGGCGCCGAAGCGCCCAGAATCTCCGTCCTCGCCCCTTAGGTTGGCTTCGAAGTCCTGAACGTCAACTGAACACCCATTGGGTTCAATCACAAAGACTTTTCCGCTCAACCCGCGGCGGCCAGCCCGAGTTCCCGGCGCTCGCGCATGACGGTGCTGAAAGCGGCGTTGATCGCCGCGGCCTTGGCCTCGGCGACCTCGATGAATTCGGCCGGCAGGCCGCGGGCCCGCGCCCGGTCGGGGTGGGCGTCCGACAGCGCGCTCTTCCAGGCGCGGCGCACCACCTCGTCGTCGGCGTCGGCCGGAACGGCCAGGATCACATAGGGGTCATCCGACCCCGCCCCCAGATGCGTCGCGCTGAGCCGGCGGAAGGCCAGCGGCGACAGGCCGAACAGCTGCGCCACCCGCTCCAGGTAGTCGAGCTCGTCCTGGGTCACCGCGCCGTCGGCCTTGGCGATGTGGAACAGGCCGTCGAGCACGTCTTCAAGAAGCTGCGGGCACGAGCGATAGCGCTTGGCCAGCCGCTTGGCGTAGCTCTCGAAGCCGTGGGTGGTCTGGCGGGCCAGGTCGTACAGGCGGTGGATGTTCTGCTCGGAGGCCGGATCCGGGTGGAAGACCTGCGAGAAGGCCGCGAACTCGTGGCCGTCGGCGCTGCCGTCGGCCTTGGCCAGCTTGGCTCCCAGCGCGGTCACGGCCGTCGAGAAGGCCGGATCCTGCCCCGGCGGTCCCGGCGGGCACTCGGCGCATTCCGCCAGGTCCAGCCGGCGGGCCGCGATGCTTGCGATGTTGCGCCAGAAGGTCATGCGGAGGATCTGAGTCGGCCAGTGTCCTGGTAGATACGGATCCGGACGCCTCCAGGATGACGCTCCGGAAGCGCCTCATAGCATAGGCCTCGCGGCGGACCCACCCGGCGATTGCTGCGCCGCACATGTAAACTTGTTCAGAATCGCCGCGAAGTTCGGAGCCATCCGCCGCCTTCGTCGTTATGGCTGAGCTTGAAGCGCCGCTTCGTCCGCCCGGCGCCATGCTGCGGTCCCATTGCGGCCCGAAATGATCTAGTCAGTCCGCTGACGCTACCGAAAGGATTCCCGGCCGTATGGCGACCGCCCTTCTCTTCGCCCTCGCCCTGATGGCGCAGGACGCGCCCGTGTCCACCGCAGCCGCCCCGCCGCAGCGCACCCAGCCCGCCGCCACCCCGCCCAGCGACGAATACGGCTACATCGCCTGGTGCTACGGCGCGCTCGGCGGCTATGTCGAGCTGTATGACAAGGTCATGCCCGAAGTGACGCGGATCGAGAAGGCGTTCCCCGGTCCCGACGGCGCGGCCGCCGCGCTGAAGGAATATCCGGCGATGCGCAACCAGGCGCGTTCGGACCTCAAGGTCTACGCCGCCGCCATCACCGCCGCCGAAAAGGCCAGTCCGCGCCCGATCTCGGAATACGGCGCGGCGTCGATGAAGAAGGGCCGCTCGATCTGGGGCGGCTCGGAAAGCGTCGACAAGGCCCGCCTGGCCCAGGTGTGGATGAGCTGGTCGCCGCCCGGCGACTGCGAGACCCGCGCCAAGGCCCTGGAAAGCAAGTCCAACCTGTTCGGCCAGGCCCTGAACTACAACGTCAAGAGCGCCGTGCCGCCCGAGCCGGAAGCGCCGGCCGTCGAACCGCCGCCCGCCGAGGAACCCGCCGCGCCGGCTCCGGCCGAAGCGGCGCCGCCGGCCAAGGTCGAGGTCTCCGCGCCCGCCCCCGCGCCGAAGCCCGCCGTCCAGAAGCCGGCGCCGGCGAAGACCGTCGCGGCCAAGCCCGCCGCCCAGGCGGCCAAGAAGCCCCTGGCTCCGATCGGCGCGACGCCGGCCAAGATCCCGGCCGGCCGCGAGATCATCATCGACCCCGCCAATCCGCAGGCCTGCGCCGGCAGCCTCCTGCCCGCCAAGCGCGGCGGCAAGGACGTGCTGATCTGCAAGCCGGACTGAGGATTGAAGAAACCTCGCCCTTCGACAAGCTCAGGGTGAGGTTTCTACTGATCCGCCGAGCCTGATCTGGTCCTCATCCTGAGCTTGTCGAAGGACGAGGACCAAGCTCCGCGTCACGGCGCTGTCGGCAACACCCCGCTCCGCGCCAGCGCCGCGTACCAGGCGTAGGACGCCTTGGGCGTCCGCACGCCGGTCGCCCGATCATGGGTCACCAGGCCGAACTTCGAGCGGTAGCCCAGCGCCCACTCCCAGTTGTCGATCAGGCACCAGGCGAAGAAGCCCTTCACCGGCGAACCGGCCTCCATGGCCGCCTTCACCGCCTGCAGGTGGCGGCGCAGGAAGGCGATGCGGAAGGTGTCGGCCTGGATCCCCGGCCCGTCGCCGAACGGGTCGGAGCAGCCGTTCTCGGTGACGAACACCGGCGGATTGCCGTACTCGTTGCGCAGTCGCGCCAGCACCTCGGCCAGGCCCGACGGGTCGACGTGGCGGCCGAAGGCGTCCAGCTCCGCGCCCTTGGGCGGCGCGGCCGGCGCGATCCGGCCGGGCGACATCGGCGCCAGCCGCATATAGGCCGGCGCGTAGTAGTTCACCCCCATGAAGTCGACCTTCTGGCGGATGGTCGCAAGGTCGCCCGCCCGCACCCGGTCGCCCAGGAACTCGTTCATGGCGTCGGGATATTCGCCCTTCAGCAGAGGATCGAGCCAGGCGCGGTTCCACAGCGCGTCCAGCCCGTCCGAGGCCAGGCGGTTCCAGAACGCCAAGCCGCCGCCCGCCGGCCGACAGGGTTGCAGCGCCAGGGTAGTGCCGATCGAGAAGTCGCTCCTCGCCGCCCGCAGGGCCTGGATCGCCATCCCCTGCGCGAGGTTCATGTGGTGGGTCACCG
>JASGDR010000190.1:0-3961 GCA_047607095.1 Caulobacter sp. | reverse complement strand
TCCGGCCCTCTGGGGCCACCTCCCCCAGAGGGGGAGGATTTGGGCGAAGCGCGTCGTCATGCCCCCTCCAGGAACTTCACGAGCGAGGCGTTGAAGCCTTCCGCGTCCGTCACGCTCGAGGCGTGGCCGCCCCAGGGCAGCACGTCGAGCACGGCGTTGGGCAGGCGCTCGGCCAGGCGGTGGGCGCAGGTGACCGGCACCAGCATGTCGTCGGCGCTGGCGCTGACCAGCACCGGATGGGTGATGCGCGGCAGGTCGTCGTCGACGTCGAAGGTCAGCAGGGCGCCGATGCGGGCCAGCATCACCGCCTTGGGTGGGAAACCCGAAACGTGGTGCGGCTCCTCGGCGGCCAGGCGGTCGCTGTTTTCCGAGATCCAGGTCGCCGGATAGAGGAACAGGGCCTGGGCGTGCACATAGGCGGCCGGGCCGGTGTCGTTGAGCAGATGCAGGCGGGTGTCGAAGCAGCGCCTGATGTGCGGATCGGGCCGCGACCAGCCGTTGACGACCGCCAGCTTGCCCAGACGGTCCGGGTGCGACAGCGCCAGGGCCAGGCCAGCGTTGCCGCCGGCCGCGTGGCCCACGACATGGGCCTTGGCGACGCCTAAGGCGTCCATGACCTTGACGATGTCCTGCGCCATGTCGGCGACGGCGTAGGGCTTGTCCGTCGGCAGTTCGCGCACGCTGCGGCCCGTGCCGCGATGGTCGTACAACACGACCGGCCAGCGCGCGGTCAGGGCCGCCATCTGCGGTCCCCAGAAGGATCCGGAGCCGCCCAGGCCCGACGACAGCAGCACGACCTCGCGGCCGGCGACGGGACCGCCGTGGAGCTCGTAATACAGGCCGTCGACGGTTCCGGAGTGCACGGCGTCGATCACTTCTTGCCGATGTGGGCGACGGTGGCGATCTCGACCAGGAAGTCGGGCTTCACCAGGCCGCACTGGATGCAGTAGCGGGCCGGCTTGTCGCCCGGGAAATACTCGGCATAGACCTTGTTGATGGTCTGGTAGTTGGCCCAGTCGGTCAGGAAGATGTGGTTCATGGTCACGTCGTCCATCGTGCCGCCGGCGGTCTCGATGACGGACTTGATGGTCTCCAGCACCTGGCGCGTCTGGCCCTCGGCGTCGCCGACGTGGGCGACGTTGTTGTCCTTGTCGAAGGCCAGGGTGCCCGAGACATAGACGATCCCGTCGGCCAGCGTGCCCGGCGAGAACGGGGCGATCGGCGTGCCCGTGCCGGGCGGGGTGATGACGGTCTTGGGCATCTCTTCCTGTCCTTCCGTAATTAAGTTCTTCATTCCGTCGTCGGACGGAAAACCCTTGCCGGCCAAGCCGTCGATGCGTCTATTTCGGCGCGATCTGGCCGAACGCGCCCTTGAAGTCGGCCACGGTCGAGACCCAGCCGAAGAAGGTCTCGATGTTGTAGAGCGTGGCCTTCTGCACGAACTCGGGGCCGGCCTGGTGGGTGGCGTCCTCCAGCACCGCGCCGAAATATTCGAGGAAGAAGCCGTCGCGCAGGGTCGACTCCACACAGACGTTGGTGGCGATGCCGGTGAAGACCAGGTTCTTGATGTTCCGCGACCGCAGGACGCTGTCGAGCTGGCTGTTGAAGAAGCCGGAATAGCGGGTCTTGTGCAGGCAGATGTCGCCCGGCTGCGGCTTCAGCTCGTCGACCAGCTCGTAGTCCCACTGGCCGCGGGCCAGGAGCTTGCCCTGCAGTTCGGGCTTGGCGCGCATGGTCTTCAGGGCGTTCGATTTCCACCAGTTGGGCGAGCCGGGGCCGCCGGCCTCGACGTACTGGTCGTCCCAGCCGTTCTGGAAATAGATCACCTGCATGCCGGCCGCGCGGGCCGTATCGAGCACGGTCTTGATCTGCTGGATGCAGGCGGCCGCGCCGCTGATGTCGAAGCCGGCCAGGTCGAGATAGCCGCCCGGCGAGGCGTAGGCGTTCTGCATGTCGATGACGATGACGGCCGTGCGCTCGGGCGCCAGCGGGATCGGCTCGGGCCGGGCCGGCAGCATCACGGAGTCGTCGGTGGCGATCATGAACGCTCTTCCCTCAGGTGCGGCTCTGCGGCGTGCATCCTGAGCGTCATGGAAGATCAATCTACGCGGTGAGGCAATACGATCGATCCGACGGCGCCCCAGGATGGGTGCAGAGCGGATCGACCATCACGTTGAGCCGGCGAACGCCGGTCAAGCGTCGGGCCGATGCGTCGCGCGCGCGGCCGCCGCTGCCCGTTCAGGCGTCGGACGCGGGGGGCTCGTCGCCCAAAGCTTGGGCGCCGGACGGGTCGGGCAGCCGCACCGACAGGGCGCAGACCAGGCCCGTGGGCAGGTATTCGAACACCGCCTCGCCGCGCAGTTCGTTGCGCAGGCTGGCGGCGATCAGGCGCGAGCCGAAGCCCTTGCGCTCGGGTGCGCCGGTCAGCCTGGGGCCGCCGCTCTCGACCCAGCGCAGGGCCAGGCGGCGCGGATCGAGCGGGTCGCGCCGCCAGGTCACCTCCACCCGGCCGCCCGGGGTGGAAAGGCCGCCGTACTTGCTGGCGTTGGTGGCCAGCTCGTGGAAGACCATCGACAGGGCCAGGGCGGCGCTGGGCGGCAGGGGCGCCGAGGGACCTTCCGTGCGGGCCCGGTCGCCGTAGGGCTCCAGCGTCTGGCGCACCACGTCGGCCAGGTCGGCGCTTTCCCAGACGGTGCGGGTCAGAAGGTCGTGCGCCCGGGCCAGGGCGTAGAGCCGTTCGTTGAAGGCGTCGAAGCCGGGCGCGGTTTCGCCCCGACCCAGGCTCTGCAGGGCCAGGGACTGGACGGTCGCCAGGGTGTTCTTCACGCGGTGGTTCAGCTCGTTGATCATCAGCTGCTGGCGGGCGTTGGCGCGCTTCTCCTCGGCCTCGCGGGCGCGCAGCTGGCGGGAGGCCGCGTGCAGGGCCTCGCGCACCTCGCCGATCTCGCGCAGTCCGCCGCTGGTCTGGGCCGGCATCTCGCCGCCGGCGGCCATGATTCGCGCGTCGGCCACCAGGGCCCGCACCTCGCCCGAGATCCCGCGCGAGAACAGCAGGGCGGCGCTGGCCCCGATGGCCAGCAGGACGAGGCCGGCCGCGACCAGCAGGGTCAGCGACGACAGGTTGGCGCGCTCCAGCTCGGCGCGGGGCACCCCGACGATGAAGGTCCAGCCGTAGGTCGGCGAGCGGCTGAAGGCCGACAGGGTGGGGGTGCCGTCTAGGGTGTAGGTCTCGAGCACGCCGTCGTTGTCGCGGGCCATGGCGTCCAGCATCGGCCGGCTGGCCGACCGGCCCAGCATCTTTTCTTGATCGCGCGAGCGGGCCACCAGCTTGGCGTTGCGGTCGACGATGCTGGCCGTCCAGCTGGCCGGCACGCCCTGGGCGGCGAACAGCGGGGCGAAGGCCGCGGGCGTCTGGATGTAGGCCAGGTCGTAGAGCTCGCCGCCGACGATCACCGGCATGTCGATGGCCACGATCGGCTGCTTGGCGACCTTGCCGAAGGTGAGGTTCGAGACGGTCGTCCGGCCCGAGCGCACGGCGGCCCAGCGGTCGGCGGGCAGGCCCGCGCTGCGCGGCGGCGTCCGGCCGGGCGGCAGGCGGGTGTTGACGACCTGGCCGCGCGGCGAGATCAGCACGATCCAGGCCTCGCCGCCGCGCACGGCCGCGCGCGCCTGACGCTCGAAGCTTTCCAGGTCGCCGGCCGCCAGGGCGGGAGACACCGACAGGGCCTGCAGGGTGCTCTGGCCCTGGGCCAGCTGGCGATCGACCGCCAGGCCCAGGGCCCGGGTCGTGGCCACCAGCTGCTGTTCGTAGCGGGCGCGGCTCTGGCCGTACTCGGCGCGGGCCAGCAGGGCCATGAACACGATGGCCGGCGCGACCAGGCACAGGGCCATGATCAGAAGCCGTCGCCGCACGGTGGGCGGGCCGGCCATCGTGTTCATGGCCCTGCTGGCCCGCGCCGAG
>JASGDR010000189.1:0-6745 GCA_047607095.1 Caulobacter sp. | reverse complement strand
TATCGCGACCAGCCGGCCCAGACCCTGGCGATGCTGGACCGCGACCTCAATCGCGACGCGCCCTATCCCGAGATCGCCGTCGACCTGCGCGACTATCTGGCGCTGGGCGCCAAGTCGTCCGCCCCGCCCGACGCCTCCGACTGGATCGAAACCCTGAGGGCGCGCAATCCCGACGGGCCGCTGGACCATGCCCGGGAACGCTGGGCCCAGACCCGCGACGTCGCCTGGCTGTTGGCGGCGCTGGCCCTGGCCTCGCCGGACGACCCCGCCGCCAAGGCGCTGGCCGTGGACGCCGACAAGGTTCCCGCCGGCCCGGCCTGGCTGAGCGCGCAGTATCACCTGGTGCGGCTGACGATGGCGCAGACGCCGCCGGCCGCGACCCGCGCCCGCCTCGACGCGATCCTGACCCGCAAGGACCTGTCCAAAAGCGACCGGGCGCTGTTCACCTCCGAGCGCCTGCAGGTCGCCTCGAGCCTGTCCGACTTCGCGCGTCACGCCACGCGCCGCCGGATCTGCGTGGGCGGCGTCGACGCCTGCCTTCGCGACGGCGACGTGCTGCCCGTTCGCGGCCAGGCCGACGGCTATTCGATGGAGACCGGCCCCGCCGCCGAGGTCATCGGCTTCGGCGAGGACGCCCGCGCGATCATCGACCGCATGCCGCTGGCCCAGCGGATCGCGCTGTCGCGCAACCCCGCCCTGCCCGCCCACCTGCGCCTGGACGTGGCGCTGACCAGCTTCGTGCGGGCGGTGCAGCTGCAGGACGACGCGGCGATCGACGGCCTGGCGCGCGACCTGGCCGGGGCCCTGCCCCAGCTGAAGGCCGACTGGACGCGCATCGCCGCCACCGCGCCGGGGCCGGACAAGCGCTTCGCCGAGTTCTTCGTCCTGGCCAAGATTCCCGGCCTGCGCGGCGACCTGATCAACTACACCCGCCCCGTCGGCTCGGTGGCCAATTTCCGCGGCGCCTGGGAAGACTGGACCATCCTGCCCGCCGACCGGAGAACCGGGACGCGCGCGCCGTCCGGGTACCAGAGCTCGGGCGTCACCTATGACGGGGCCGAGGCGGACAGCGACCTGACCTGCCTGGGCGAATGCGGTCCGGGCGCCTTTCCGCTGCGGCTGCCCGACGTGGTGGCCGCCGGCCAGCCGAAAGCGCTGGCCGAGCGCACGGCCTTCTTCCCGGGCTTCAGCCAGGAGAAGCCGCCCAAGGGGTCGCTGAACGTCTGGGAGGAGGTGCTGGCCTACGCCCGCGCCCACCCGGCCGATCCACGCTCGCCCGAGGCGCTGTACTGGCTGATCCGGATCACCCACTGGGGCCCCAACAACGACGAGATGAGCAGCCGAGCCTTCCGCCTGCTGCACGCCCGCTATCCGAAGTCCCGCTGGGCCAGGCGCTCGCCCTATCACTACTGATCGGGCGCTCGATCGCGGGCGGCCGGGGGCTGACAACGGCCACGCTCGGGATTAGCGTCCCGCGCCATGATCCGTCCTTCGCTCCTGGCCCTCTCGGCCTGTCTCGCCCTCGCCCATCCCGTAATGGCCGAACAACTTTCGCCCGAGCGCCTGTTCGCCGATCCGGACATCAACGGCCCCACCGCCAAGGGCGTGGCCCTGTCGCCGGATGGCAAGCGCGTCACCTATCTGAAGGCCAAGGCCGAGGCGGCCAACGTGCAGGACCTGTGGGCGGTCGACGTGGCCGGCGGCGAGCCCTACCGCCTGATCGACGCCAACGCCCTGTCGCCGGGCGACAAGGAGCTGTCGGAGGCCGAGAAGGCGCGGCGCGAGCGCGCCCGGGTGCTGGCCCGCGGCGTCGTCGAATACAGCTGGGACAGCGAAGGCCGCTTCGTGCTCGTGCCGCTGGACGGCGACCTCTATGTGGACAGCGTCGCCGACGGCAAGGTCAGCCGCCTGACCGAGACCCCCGGCGACGAGGTCGACGCCAAGGTCTCGCCCAAGGGCAAGTTCGTCTCCTACGTCCGCGACCAGAACCTCTATGTGCGCCCGCTGACCGGCGGCGACGAGACGGCCCTGACCAAGGACGGCCAGGGCGCGATCTCGTTCGGCGTGGCCGAGTTCATCGCCCAGGAGGAGATGGACCGCGACACCGGCTACTGGTGGTCGCCCGACGAAGCCCGCATCGCCTACACCCGCGTCGATGAGACCGGCGTCGACATCGTGCCGCGCGCCGACATCGGCCCCTCGGGCGCCACCGTGGTCGCCCAGCGCTATCCGCGTTCGGGCCGCCCGAACGCGGTCGTCGATCTGTTCGTGCGCGATCTGGCCTCGGGCAAGGTCGTTCAGATCGATCTGGGCGCGAACAAGGACATCTACCTGGCCCGCGTGAACTGGGCCAAGGACGGCAAGACCCTCTACGTCCAGCGCCAGAGCCGCGACCAGAAGACCCTGGAGCTGATCGCCTTCGATCCGGCGACCGGCAAGGGCAAGGTCATCCTCACCGAGACCGACCCGCACTGGGTGGAGCTGCACGACGACTTCCGCGCCCTGAAGGACGGCGCCTTCCTGTGGTCGTCGGAAAAGTCGGGCGACAAGCACCTCTACCACTACGCCGCCGACGGCAAGCTGCTGGCGCAGGTGACCAAGGGCGACTGGCCGGTCGACAAGGTCGAGGCCGTCGACGAGAAGCGCGGCCTGGTGTTCTTCGGGGCCTCGATCGACACCCCGATCGAGCGCCGGCTCTATTCGGTTTCCTACGTGAAGCCCGCCGCCCCGGTCGCCATGACCCCGGCCGGCGGCTGGTGGACCGCCAAGGTCGCCGCCACCGGCGCCTTCGTCGGCTCGTACTCCGATCCGAAGACCCCGCCGCAGACGGCGCTCTACGACCCGGCGGGCAAGCGCGTGCGCTGGATCGAGGAAAACAAGCTCGACGCCGCCCACCCCTACGCGCCGTTCGCCGGCGAGCACCTGGTTCCGGAGTTCGGCGCGCTGAAGGCCAGCGACGGCCAGACGCTGCACTACTCGCTGCTGAAGCCGGCGAACTTCGACGCGTCGAAGAAGTATCCGGTGATCGTCTCGGTCTATGGCGGCCCCCACGCCCAGCGCGTGACCAAGAGCTGGGGCCTCAACGACGAGGTCTACGCCAACGCCGGCTACATCGTCTTCAAGCTCGACAACCGTGGCTCGTCCAACCGCTCGACGGCGTTCAAGACGGCGCTGGACCGCCGCATGGGCACGGTCGAGGTCGAGGACCAGTTCGCCGGCGCGGCCTTCCTGAAGACCCTGCCCTACGTCGATCCCGACCGCCTGGGCGTGATGGGCTGGTCGTACGGCGGCTTCATGACCCTGATGATGCTGACCGCCGAGGGCACGCCCTTCAAGGCCGGCGTCTCGGGCGCGCCGCCCACCGAGTGGAGCCTCTACGACAGCCACTACACCGAACAGTTCATGGGCAAGCCGGACGAAAACAAGGCCGGCTACGCCCAGTCGGACGTGCTGAACCGCATCGACAAGCTGAAGCCCGGCAGCCTGATGCTGATCCACGGCATGGCCGACGACAACGTGATCTTCGAGAACAGCACCCGCGTGCTGGCGGCCCTGCAGAAGAAGGGCATCGCCTTCGAGACCATGCTCTATCCGGGCGAGCGCCACAGCGTGATCCGCAGCCGGAGCAAGGGCCTGCACGTCATGAAGACGCACCTCGACTTCTTCGACCGCAAGCTCAAGGGCGAGTGATCGAAAAATAGAAATCCTCGCCCCCTCGACGGGATCTGGGCGAGGATTTCTGCTGCAATGCGCGAATTAGCCCTCATCCTGAGCGTGTCGAAGGATGGGGGCGGCCCCGCCGGATCGGCTCATCGGAGGGGAAGTTGAAACGCCTTGTCCTGCTGGCCGCCGCGGCCCTGATCGCCGGCCCCGCCGCATCCGCAGAGCCCTCGGCGACGACGGCGACCGAAACGGCGCTCAAACGCATCGAGGCGCTCGACCCGCGCCTGAACAGCATCATCGCCGTCAATCCCGACGCCCTGAAGATCGCCCGCGCCCTCGACGCCGAGCGGGCGGCCGGCAAGGTGCGCGGGCCTCTTCACGGCCTACCGGTCCTGATCAAGGACAACATCGACACCCTCGATCCAATGGCCACCACCGCCGGCTCGCTGGCGCTGAAGGACAATGTCACGGGCCGCGACGCGCCTCTGGTCGCCCGGCTGCGGGCGGCGGGCGTGGTGGTGCTGGGCAAGGCCAACCTGTCGGAATGGGCCAATATCCGCTCGCCGCGCTCGACCAGCGGCTGGAGCGCGGTCGGCGGCTTCACGCGCAACCCCTACGCCCTGGACCGCAGCCCCTGCGGCTCATCCAGCGGCTCGGCCGCGGCGGTGGCGGCGGGTCTGGCGCCGGCGGCGATCGGCACCGAGACCGACGGCTCGATCACCTGCCCGGCGGCCATGAACGGCCTGGTGGGCCTGAAGCCCACCGTGGGCCTGGTCTCGCGCACCCACGTCGTGCCGATCAGCCACAGCCAGGACACCGCCGGCCCGATGACCCTGACGGTGCGCGACGCGGCCCTGCTGCTGACCGTCATGGCCGGCTCGGATCCGGCCGACCCGGCCACGGCGGAAGCCGACGCCCGCAAGAGCGACTACGCCGCCGCCCTGTCGAAGACCTCGCTGAAGGGCGTCACCCTGGCGGTGGCGCGGTTCTACACCGGGGATTCGCCGGGAACCGACGCGGTGTTCGAACAGGCGCTGAAGGACCTGGCCGCCCAGGGCGCGACACTGGTCGAGGTGAGCGACTTCGACGAGGGCCCGATCGGCCGGGCCGAGGGCGTGGTGCTCTACACCGAGTTCAAGGCCGACATCGCCGCCTACCTGGCCTCGACCGACCCGAAGAAGGTCCCGGCCCGCACCCTGGCCGACTTGATCGCCTTCAACGCCGCCACGCCCGCCGAGCTGCGCTGGTTCGGCCAGGAGACCTTCGAGAAGGCGCAAAGGACCAAGGGCCTCGACGACCCCGACTACCTGAAGGCCAAGGCCGACGCCCGGCGGCTGGCCGGTCCCGAGGGCGTCGACCGGATCCTGAAGGAGACCGGCGCGGTCGCCATCGTCGCCCCGACCACCGGCCCGGCCTGGACCGTCGATCCGGTCAACGGCGACCACTACGGCGGCTCGGCCACCACCCTGCCCGCCGTGGCCGGCTATCCGCACCTGACCGTGCCCATGGGCCAGGTCGAGGGCCTGCCCGTGGGCCTGTCGTTCATCGGCCCCGCCTGGAGCGAGGCCCGGCTGCTCAGCCTGGGCTACGCGTACGAGCAGGCGACGATGCGGCGCAGGCCGCCGGAGCTGAGGGGGACGGTGGGGCGTTAGTCCCGCCAACGCCCGTCGTTCCCGCCCTGGAACCGGGGACCTCCACCGCTACCGACACATCCCCCCTTAGCGGACCAAGATGATCCCTCTCTCTTAGAGAGAGGGAGGGGCCCGCCGCGCAGCGGTGGGAGGGTGAGTGGTTTCGCCCTCACAGGAAAATCCCAATTCCTCTGATTGAGAACGCTGGAGGGCCGTGTCCAGCTTCGGTCATGGACAGGACCGCCTACGCCCGCCGCCTTCGCCGACAGCAGACCCTGGCGGAAAGGACCCTTTGGTCGCTCGTCCGCAACCGACGCCTGTCAGGCTTCAAGTTCATGCGACAGATTCCGATCGACCGCTATTTCGCGGACTTCGTCTGCGAGGCGGGCAAGCTGATCGTGGAGCTCGACGGCGCCGTTCATGACGGCCGCGAAGACTATGACGGTCGCCGCACCCATGCGCTGGAGCAGTATGGATATGTGGTCTTGAGGTTCCACAACGAGCAGGTACGGCGGACGCTATCCTGACCGCGCTCCGATCGGCCAGACCGCAACCACTCACCCTCCCACCGCCTGCGGCGGCGGGCCCCTCCCTCTCTCTAAGAGAGAGGGATCGGTTCCTAGCGACGTCCGCTAAGGGTCGTGAACCGAAGTTGGCTCCGCCGCCCATTCCCGCCGCCAGGGCGGAAACGACGGGAGCTGTTGGGGCTCCGATCACACCTTCGGGCGGATCACGTCGATCGGCGGGGGCGGGGGCGTGACTTCGGAGGGGCGCGGCGGCGGGGGCGGGCTGTGGCCGTGCGGGGTCGCGCAAGCCGTCAGCAAAGCCCCGGCCAGGCCCAGCAGCGCAAGACGCGTCAGCATCCGCGGGTTCCGGGGAACAGGCCCAGGCCCGCGCGGAAGCAGCGGTGCTCGCCGCGAGGATCCCAGTATTCGGTCGAGCCGTCGGAACGCTTGATGGCCCAGCGCTCGCCGGTCTGGCCGTCGCGGCCGACCACGGCGATGTCGCCCGGCCCGCGCGAGGTGACCGCGTAGCCGTCGCCGGTCAGGGCGTCGGCGGCGCAGGCCTCGGTGACGCCCGGCTTGGACAGGTCGCCGCGCAGCCCGGCCGACGAGCCGGTGCGCTGGTTGTAGGCCGAGACCTCGGTCCCGCCCTGGCCGCTGACGAACACCTGGGTGCCGGTGGCCCGGTCATAGGTCATGACGTCGGGCGCCTGGCCGGTCAGCGGCGCGCCGCAGGGGCCGCCGCGGCCGGCGGGACGTTTGGCCGCCACGGAGCCGGGTCCCGGCTGGGCCTGGGCCAGGCCCGAAGCGGCCATGGACAGGGCCAGGGCGGTGATGGCGAGCGTACGGATCATCGCGGCGTTCCTTGCTGACCGACGGGCGGGGCGGCGACCGGACCGCCGGCGGCGGCCGAGGCGTCGTAAGGATCCGCGCCGCCGCCCGCGAGGG
>JASGDR010000188.1:0-3189 GCA_047607095.1 Caulobacter sp. | reverse complement strand
GCGCTGGCGGCGCGAGGCTGCGCGCGGGCCCTGGTGCTGGCCGTGGACGCGCCGACCCTGACGGCGGACGACCTAGCGCCGCTGCTGGCCGAGGCGACCGGCGCGACGTTCGACGTCTCGCCCATGCCGATGGTGCTGCCTTTGGGCGCCTTGCCGGAGGGGGCGCAAGCCGGGTGGCCGCTGCGGCGGCTGGTCGAGCGGGCGGGGCTGGTGGTGCTGGCCTGTCCCGACGATGCGAAGGTCAGGATTTTGGGGGCGAATACGCCCGAGGAGAAAGCGCGCCTGGCGCCTTGACCCCGCCCCCTCAGTACACGTCCCGACGATACCGGCCCTGGTCGGCCAGATCCTCCAGCGCGCTCGCGCCCAGGATCTCGCCCAGCGCCGCATGCACCTCGCGCGACATGCCTTCGAGCGAGCCGCAGACATAGATCGCCGCGCCTCGCGCCGCCCAGGCCCGCACCTCGTCGGCGGCCGCCCGCAGGCGGTGCTGGACGTAGATCTTGTCGGCCTGGTCGCGGGAGAAGGCGAGATCCAGGCGTTCGAGCGCGCCCGAGGCGACCCAGGCCTCGATCTCCTCGCGATGGAAGAAGTCGTGGGTCGACGAGCGCTCGCCGAAGACCAGCCAGTTGCGCTTGCGGCCCAGGGCGGCGCGCGCCTTCAGGTGGCTGCGCAGGCCGGCCAGGCCCGTGCCTGCGCCGATCAGGATCATCGGCCGGTCGTCTTCTGGGGCGTGGAAGCTGCGGTTGGAGCGCACCCGGCCGGCGATCTCGGCGCCGACGGCGGCGTACAGGGCCAGCCAGCCCGAGCCCAGGCCCGGCTTGCCGTCGGTCCGACGCATCAGGCGCACGACCAGCTCGACCCCGCCGTCGGCGGGCAGCGAGGCGATCGAATATTCGCGGTGGGGCAGGGCGGGCAGGGCGTCGACCAGGGCCTGGGGCGCGGTCCCAACCAGCGCCTTGATCGCCGCGTCCTCGTGCGGCAGGCGGCGCCAGGACAGGACCTCGCCTAGCGTGGAGGCCTCGTCGGCCCTTACCGGGGCGTCGGCCGAAAGCGACAGGCGGGCGAGCAGGTCGGCCACCTCGGCGGGGGCGTTGCGCGGGCCGATCTCGACGATGTCACCGGCCTGCCAGGCTGCGCCACCGTCCAGCGGTTCGAGCCTGACGTGGAACGCGCCCTCGCCGGCCGAGCCGGGATTGAGCAGGCGGCGGTCGGCCAAAGTCCAGCGGCCGTAGGCCGGGCGGCTCCAGTCGGGGGCGTCGGTGGAGCCGGTGAGCACGGAAAGCTGCGACTGCCAGTGGCGCAGGGCGGCGGCCTCGCCGTCGTCGACCTCGACCGTGTCGAACAGGCGCGATCCGCCGTTACGGGCCAGCCAGGCGTCTAGCGAATGGCCGAAGGCGCAGTAGTGGGCGTAGGTGGAGTCGCCGAGCGCCAGCACGGCGTAGCTCAGGCCCGACAGGTCCGGCTCGGTCGCCATCACGTCGCGTATGAAGCGGCGGGCGTTGTCGGGGGCGTCGCCCTCGCCGGTGGTGCTGACGATGAACAGGGCGCGGCCGGAGAGGTCGGCGGGCTCGAGGGCGGCCAGTTCGCGCAGGCGCACCGGCAGGTTCGCGGCCTGCAGCGCCTTGGCGGTGGCCAGGGCCAGCTCCTCGGCGAAGCCGGTCTGGCTGGCGAAGGCCACGAGCACCGGCTCGCCCGCGCCGGCGGCCAGGGCGGCCTCCTCGCGGCGGGCCCTGGTCTTGCGCAGCGCGACCTGCAGGGCAATCCCGGCGCACAGCAGGACGTAGAGGCCGACGACGATCGCCGCCAAGGCCAGGCGGCGCGAGCCCGGCGGCAGGCTGGAGACGAGGTCGATCATTCGTCGAGCATCGCCAGCAGGGCCGGCGACAGGCGCTCGTTAAGGCCGCCCAGGCCGCGCGTGACGATCAGGGCCGGCAGGTCGCGGGCCGTGGCGAAGGCCAGGGCGGCGTCGGCCCCCATGACGGTCAGGGCCGTGGCCAGGGCGTCGGCGGTCATGCACTCGGGGTGCAGGACGGTGACGCTGACCAGGCCGGCGTCGCAGGGCGCGCCCGAGGCGGGATCCAGCGTGTGGGCGTAGCGCCTGCCTCCGTGCTCGAAGAAGCGGCGGTAGTCGCCCGAGGTCGCCACCGACAGGCCGTGCAGGGCCAGCACCGTGCGCGGAGCGGTCTCGTCGTTGGCGCCGGTAAGCGGCGGGCGCTCCAGCTCGACCCACCAGGGCTGGCCGTCGGGCTTGGCGCCCGTGCCGCGCAGCTCGCCGCCCACCTCGACGAGGTAGGAGCGCACGCCGGCCCGGTCGAGGGCGCGGGCGGCCTCGTCGACGCCGAAGCCCTTGGCGATGCCGTTGAGATCGATGTGGAGCCCGCCTGGCTGGAAAAGCGCGTCGCCGTCCAGCGTGACGCGGCGCCAGCCCATGGGCGCGCGGGCGGCGTCGAGCGCGTCGGCGCTCGGCGGTTCGCCCGAGAAGGGGCGGGGGCCGAAGCCCCAGAGGTCGGTGATCGCGCCCAGGGTCGGATCGAAGGCGCCGTCGCTGCCTTCGGCGATCTCGAGAGCGCGGCGCAGCACGGCCGCGAAGCCGTCGGGCAGGACGGTCCAGGTTCCGGCGGGCGAACGGTTGAAGCGCGACAGGGCCGACATAGGGTCCCAGGCGCTCATCTCGGCCACCACCTTGTCCAGCGCGCGCTGGATCATGGCGGTCATGGCCGGAAGATCGGTGGTCGCGGGCAGCACGGCCTTGACCGACCAGGTCGTGCCCATGCTTGCCCCGTCGAACCCGCGCATGACCCCGCCCACCGGCCGGGCCGGCGGTTCGCTGATCAGGGGAACGAGGACGCGGGTCATGGGGGAGGCTGTGTCCAGGCTCCTCCCTCGCCAAGCGGGGGAGGTGGCGCGCTGCGGATACGCAGCGTGACGGAGGGGGCGAGTTCAGGCGCGATGCGCGCCGCCGCCCCCTCCGCCACTTCGTGGTCCCCCTCCCCCGCAAGCGGGGGAGGAGCAGGTCAGGCGGTTACGGACGCTGGGCTTCGAACGTCGCGGTGTAGCTGGCCGAGAAGCCGTTGCCGGCCAGCGGGCCGGCCTGGCCGCCGCCGGGACCGCCCGGACCGCCCGGGCCGCCTTGCGGCGCGCCGCCGGGAGGACCGCCTTGCGGACCGCCCTGGCCGCCGCCCGGAGGGC
>JASGDR010000187.1:0-4237 GCA_047607095.1 Caulobacter sp. | reverse complement strand
GCGGAGGAACGCCTGTCGCTGTGCGAGGGACTGGCCCAGCTGGGCCTGGACGTGCAGCCGCAGGCGCACCTCGCCGCCGAAATCCTGGCGACGCGGCGCTGGGGCTGGCGCAGGGCGGCCTAGGAGAGCCGCCCTACCCCGTCAGCGAAGGAAACGGTGAGGCCTTAGGCCTCAGAACCCGCTGGCGATGGCCGCCGGCGCGCTCTTTTCCTTGCGGGCGAAGAGGTTGTTGAGGGCGTTGACGTACGCCTTGGCCGACGCCGTGAGGGTGTCGGTGTCGGCGGCCGCGCCGGTGGCGATGCGGCCGTCCTCTTCCAGACGCACCGAGACCTGGGCCTGGGCGTCGGTGCCTTCGGTGACCGCGTGCACCTGGAACAGGCGCAGGGCCGCGCTGTGCGGCACGATCTTGTGGATGGCGTTGAACACGGCGTCGACCGGACCGTCGCCCGAGGCCTCGGCGCTCTTGGGCTGGCCGTCGATGTCCAGGGTCAGCTCGGCGGACTGGCCGTCGGTGCCGGCCACGACGCGCAGGTGCGAGACGCGGATCTTCTCCGAGCCGCGGGCCAGGGCGTCGTCGACCAGGGCGATGATGTCGTCGTCGTAGACGTGCTTCTTGCGGTCGGCCAGGTCCTTGAAGCGGCCGAAGGCCTCCTTCAGGGCGTTCTGGCCCAGCTCGTAGCCCAGGTCCTTCAGCTTGGCGCGGAAGGCGTGGCTGCCCGAGTGCTTGCCCATGACCAGGCTCGACGGGGCCTGGCCCACCGACTCCGGCGTCATGATCTCGTAGGTCTCGCGGTTCTTGAGCATGCCGTCCTGGTGGATGCCGCTCTCGTGCGCGAAGGCGTTCTTGCCGACGATGGCCTTGTTGTACTGCACCGGGAAGCCGGTGATGGCCGATACGTAGCGGCTGGCGCGGGTGATGTGGGTGGTGTCGATGCCGGTCTCGAAGGGCAGCTTGTCGCCGCGCACCTTCAGGGCCATCACCACTTCTTCCAGCGCGGCGTTGCCGGCGCGCTCGCCCAGGCCGTTGATGGCGCACTCGATCTGGCGGGCGCCGCCCTGCACGCCGGCCAGGCTGTTGGCCACGGCCAGGCCCAGGTCGTTGTGGCAGTGGGTCGAGAAGATCACCTTGTCGGCGCCCTCGACGTTGTTGACCATCCAGTTGAACAGGTCGGCGTATTCCGACGGATAGGTGTAGCCCACCGTGTCGGGCAGGTTGATCGTCGTGGCGCCGGCCTTGATGGCGGTCTCGATGGCGCGGCGCAGGAACTGGCGGTCGCTGCGGGTGGCGTCCTCGGCCGACCATTCCACGTCGTCGCGCAGGTTGCGGGCGTGGGTCACCGAGCGGGCGATGACGTCGATGACGGCGTCCGGCTCCATCTGCAGCTTGTGCTTCATGTGCAGGTCGGAGGTGGCGATCACCACGTGGATGCGGCCGCGCTGGGTCGGGCGCAGGGCCTCGGCGCAGCGGTCGATGTCGACCTGGTGGGCGCGGCACAGGCCGGCGATGGTCGAGTTCTTGACGATCTTGGCGATCTCGTTGACCGACTGGAAGTCGCCGTTCGAGGCGATCGGGAAGCCGGCCTCGATGATGTCGACCCCCATCTCCTCGAGGATCTTGGCCAGTTCCAGCTTTTCTTCCAGCGACATCGAGGCGCCGGGCGACTGCTCGCCGTCGCGCATGGTGGTGTCGAAGATGACGACGTTGTCGCGGCCCGACTCTTTCTTGGAATCGACGGCGGCGGTGATCGAGGCGGTCATTTGAGGTGTCTTTCGCGAGGTCCGGAGGGCTGAAGGGCGGTTCATCCCCTGAGCGACCGGCCGCGACGATACGTACGCGCGGCTAGACGGACGCCCAGGGGCGGCTAAGCCCCAGCGCAAGGAGAAGGAGGTTGTCGCTATCGCGGCACATGACCGATTGTTTAGCGAACCACGCCAATTCCAGCAAGCCGTTTGCTCGCGACACGGGCATTTCGCCGCGCCAGAGGCAATAAATGCCCCGAACCGACTTAAGCGTCGGTCTGTTCTTCCTTGGCCTTCAGCCAATTGCGGGCGACCCAACCCGCCCCGATCCAGATCGCGGCGGCGATGACCAGCAGGACCACATGCTGGATTCCGCCGCCCCGCATGGCCTGGACGATGGTGTTTCCGGCGAAGGCGGTCAGGGCGATCTTGGGGATGATGCCGATGGCGGTTCCGGCGGTGAAGTCGCGCACCTTCATCGGCGTGACGCCGGCGGCCATGTTGACGACGATGAACGGCGCCGAAGGCACCAGGCGCACGATCAGGCTGGCCATGAAGCCGTTCTTGCCGATCAGCTTCATGAACTTGTGCACGCCGTCGCTGGGCAGGCTGGCCAGCATCTTGCCGCCGAACGCGCGCCCGACCCAGAACCCGACCAGCGACGACACCAGCGTGCCGATCCAGCTGTAGGCCAGGCCCGTCCAGGGACCGAAGGCGACCACCGCCGCGGCGATCAGCACGAACTGCGGCACGCCCACGAAGGCCAGGGCCGCGAAGGCGCCGACGGCGGCGGGCAGCGCCCAGGGACCGTGCGCGGCGGTCAGCCATTGCTCGACCGTGGTCTCGCCGTTGAGGCCCAGAAGCTGGGCGCCGAAGAGGAAGACGATCCCCACCCCGCCGAACAGCACGAAGGAAACGGCCACCGCGCGCCAGGCGCGGGCGTCCATGTTGGTGAAGAAGTCGATGAGACGGCGGATGATCACGGGTCCTGCCTCGCGCATGGTCGGCGCCGGGTCAAGCGCTCCGATGGCGTCAAAAGCGTGGCCGCTGTGCATCGAATGGAAAAGTTCGCCCCGGCGGCGGGCGCCGGGGGGCCGAATTCCCGCGTGGCGACTTTGACGTTGCGACAACGTCGTATACCAAGGTTAGTTATCCACAGGCCTGCAGGGGGACGCGGGCGCAGTGAGGAAACGAACGTGAAGACCTTGGCCGTCATCTCGCGCAAGGGGGGCGCGGGCAAAACCACTCTGTCCATCAATCTGGCGCTGGCCGCCCATCTGGCCGGCCGCCGGACCATCCTGGCCGACATCGATCCGCAGCGCTCGGCCTCCGACGTGCTGCGCGGACGACCGATCGAGGGACCGGTGCTGATGGAAAGCAGCGCCGGAAAGCTGTTCCAGGCCCGCTATCACGCCGAGCACGAGGGCTGCGACCTGATGGTGATCGACACCCCGGCCGCGCCGGACACCGACGTCGTCACAGCCATCAACGCCGCCGACCTGTGCCTGCTGGTCTGCCGCCCGACCTTCCTCGACATCGCCGCCGTCGCCCGCTCGGCCGAGGCCGTGCGCCGCCTGGGCAAGAGCGGCCTGATCGTGCTGAACCAGGCCCCGGCTAAGCGCGGCGGCTTCGAACCCTCCAGCGTGGTCAAGGCGGCCGAGGCCCTGCGCTTCTGCGGCCTGCCGCTGGCGGCCGTCGGCCTGCGTTCGCGCGCGGCCTTCCAGCAGTCGTTCGCCCACGGCCGCTCGGTGCTGGAATGGGAGCCCGCCGGCGCCGCGGCCCAGGAGATGGGCCGGCTGTGGGGCCAGATCGCCGCCCAACTGCACCTGACCCAGGAAGACCGCGCCGTCCGCGTCGGTTGAGCTTGCTCCGCCGCGGACGCGGCGGGCATGGTGCGCGCCTCCCCACCGACCGGAGTCGCGCATGAACCTTCTCGGCGTCTCGGGCAGCCTGCGGGCCGCCTCGCTCAACACCGCCCTCCTCCGCGCCGCCGGGGATCTGGCGCCCGAGGGCGCGACGATCACGCCCTTTTCGCTGCGCGACCTGCCGTTCTTCGACCAGGACCTCGAGGACGAGGGCGATCCGCCCGCCGTCGTCGCCTGGAAGGCGGCGATCGCCGCCGCCGACGGCCTCGTCATCGCCTGCCCCGAATACAACGGCGGCGTCACCGGCGTTCTGAAGAACGCGATCGACTGGGCCTCGCGCGGCAAGCCCGCGCCCCTGGCCGGCAAGCCCTGCTGCCTGTTCGGGGCCTCGCCGGGAATCACCGGGACGGTGCGCGCCCAGGACGCCCTGCGCCTTTCCCTGCGCCGCGCCGGCGCCCGCGTCGAACCGCAGGGCGACATGCTGGTCGGCCAGGCCCACCTGAAGATCGCGGACGGAAAGCTGACCGACGAGCGCACCATCGAAGCGCTGCGCCGGCACCTGGCGGGGTTCGCGGAGGCGGTTCGGGGTTGAGGGCCAAAGATCCTCCCCCTCTGGGGGAGGTGGCCCAGAG
>JASGDR010000186.1:0-34706 GCA_047607095.1 Caulobacter sp. | reverse complement strand
TGCTCGAAGGCTATGTCGGCGAGGACGCCTGGCGCGGCGGCGTGCGCGCCTACATCAAGGCCCACGCCTACGGCAACACGGTCAGCGACGACCTGTGGAAGGCGGTCGAGGCCTCGGCCGGCAAGCCGATCACCGCCATCGCCCACGACTTCACCCTGCAGCCGGGCGTGCCGCTGATCCGCGTGGACGGCGGCGCCTGCCAGGCGGGCAAGCAGGTGCTGACCCTGACCCAGGGCGAGTTCAGCAAGGACTTCCCCGACAAGGCGCCGCTGGCCTGGCGCGTGCCGGTCAACGCCAAGGCCCTGGACGGCTCGAGCGTGGCCAAGACCGTGGTCGAGGGCGGCAAGGCCAGCCTGGCGGTCGAGGGCTGCGGCCCGGTCGTCGTCAACGCCGGCCAGAGCGGCTACTACCGCACCCTCTATTCGCCGGCGCGCTTCCAGGCCCTGGCCAAGGATTTCGGCAAGCTGCCGGCCATCGACCAACTGGGCCTGCTGTCGGACGCCTGGGCCATGGGCACGGCGGGCCAGCAGGGCGCGGCCGACGCCCTGGACCTGATCGCCGCCGCGCCGGCCGACGCCGATCCGCAGGTGCTGTCGAAGGTCGCGGGCGTGCTGTCGGCCATCGACGGCTATTATGAGGGCCAGCCCGAGCGCGCGGCCTTCCGCAAGCTGGCGATCGCCCGCCTGTCGCCGATGCTGGACCGCGTGGGCTGGACGCCCAAGGCCGGCGAGCCCGACCCCGTCGCCATCCTGCGCGGCGACTTGATCGCCGCCCTGGGCGAGCTGGGCGATCCGGCGGTGACGGCCGAGGCGCAGCGGCGCTTCGCCGCCGACAAGACCGATCCGTCGGCCATTCCCGGCCCGCTGCGCAAGGCGATCCTGTCCGCGGTGGCGGTCAACGCCGACGCGGCGACCTGGGACGCCATCCATGCCAAGGCCCAGGCGGAAAAGACCCCGCTGGTCCGCGCCCAGCTCTACAGCCTGCTGGCCGCCGCCCGCGAGGAGGCCCTGGCCCGCAAGGCGCTGGATCTGGCCCTGACCGCCGAGCCGGGCGAGACCAACTCGTCGAGCATGATCTCGGGCGTCGCCTCGCGTCATCCGGACCTGGCCTTCGACTTCGCCGCCGCCCACAAGGACGCGGTCAACGACAAGGTCGACAACGGCGCGCGCACCCGCTTCATCCCGAGCCTCGCCACCGCTTCGGGCAAGCCGGAGACCGCGGCCAGGCTGAAGGCCTGGGCGGACGCCAACCTGGCCGAAGGCTCGCGCAAGGAGGCCGACAAGGCCGTCTCGGCCATCGAATACCGGGCCAAGGTGCGCAAGGAGCGCCTGCCGGCGATCACCGCCTGGGTCGCCAAGGCGGGCTGAAGTCCCCTTTCATGGCGTCGCCGCAGCGTCGACAGCCCGACGCTGCGGCCTTCTGTCTTGCAGATTCCCCTTCTTTCCCTGCGGGAATGGGGTTGCGGCCGCTCGCGTATCCCCCATATCGGGCATCGAAGCGGGGTTGACGGGCTCGTCAACTTCGATTGAACCCTCTCCTTTCGTCTGGTTCGCCCAGGCGGCAGGATTTTGGATCAACGCGACCAGACGGGGACGGACCGAGAAAAACCGGGGCGCTTTCTGAAAAGGCCCTTGTCACCGCCGTCCGCCATTCGAGGAGCTGCAGGCACCACACATGAGCAAGATTATCGGTATCGACCTTGGCACCACCAATTCGTGCGTGGCCATCATGGACGGCAAGAACCCGAAGGTGATCGAGAACGCCGAGGGCGCTCGCACCACCCCGTCGGTCGTCGCCTTCCTCGAGGACGGCGAGCGCCTGATCGGCCAGCCCGCCAAGCGCCAGGCCGTGACCAACCCGACCAACACCCTGTTCGCGATCAAGCGCCTGATCGGCCGCAACGCGAACGACCCGGTGGTCGAGAAGGACAAGGGCATGGTGCCCTACGAGATCGTCAAGGGCCCGACCGGCGACGCCTGGGTCAAGGCCCACGGCAAGGACTACTCGCCCCAGGAAGTCTCGGCCTTCATCCTGCAGAAGATGAAGGAAGCCGCCGAAGCCCACCTCGGCGAGACCGTCTCCAAGGCCGTCATCACCGTTCCGGCCTACTTCAACGACGCCCAGCGCCAGGCCACCAAGGACGCCGGCAAGATCGCCGGCCTGGAAGTGCTGCGCATCATCAACGAGCCGACCGCGGCCGCCCTGGCCTACGGCCTGGACAAGAACGACGGCAAGAAGATCGCGGTCTACGACCTGGGCGGCGGCACCTTCGACGTCTCGATCCTCGAGATCGGCGACGGCGTGTTCGAGGTGAAGTCGACCAACGGCGACACCTTCCTGGGCGGCGAGGACTTCGACCTTCGGATCGTCGATTACCTGGCCGAGGAGTTCAAGAAGGAGCAGGGCGTCGACCTGCGCAAGGACAAGCTGGCCCTCCAGCGCCTGCGCGAAGAAGCGGAAAAGGCCAAGAAGGAGCTGTCGTCGACGGCTCAGTACGAGGTCAACCTGCCGTTCATCAGCATGAACGCCTCGGGCCCGCTGCACCTGAACATCAAGCTGTCGCGCGCCAAGCTGGAAGCCCTGGTCGACGACCTGATCGCCCGCACCATCGGTCCGTGCGAACAGGCCCTCAAGGACGCCGGCCTGAAGAAGAGCGACATCGACGAAGTGATCCTGGTCGGCGGCATGAGCCGCATGCCCAAGGTCCAGCAGGCGGTGCAGGACTTCTTCGGTCGTGAGCCCCACAAGGGCGTGAACCCCGACGAAGTCGTGGCGCTGGGCGCGGCCGTGCAGGCCGGCGTGCTGCAAGGCGACGTCAAGGACGTGCTGCTGCTCGACGTGACCCCGCTGACCCTGGGCATCGAGACCCTGGGCGGCGTGTTCACCCCGCTGATCGAGCGCAACACCACGATCCCGACCAAGCGCTCGCAGACCTTCTCGACCGCCGACGACAACCAGTCGGCCGTGACCATCCGCGTGTTCCAGGGCGAACGCCCGATGGCCGTGGACAACAAGATTCTCGGCCAGTTCGACCTGGTGGGCATCCCGCCGGCGCCGCGCGGCGTGCCGCAGATCGAGGTCACGTTCGACATCGACGCCAACGGCATCGTCCAGGTCCACGCCAAGGACAAGGCGACCAACAAGGAGCACTCGATCCGCATCCAGGCCAACGGCGGCCTCTCGGACGCCGACATCGAGCGCATGGTCAAGGAAGCCGAGGCCAACAAGGCCGCGGACGAGCAGAAGAAGAAGCTGGTCGAGGCCAAGAACCAGGGCGAGGCGATCCTGCACTCGACCGAGAAGGCCCTGGCCGATCACGGCGACAAGGTCGGCGCGGCTGAAAAGACCGCCATCGAGACCGGCGTCGCCGAGCTGAAGACCGCCCTGGAAGGCGAAGACGTCGAGGCCATCCAGGCCAAGACCCAGGCGCTGATCCAGGCTTCGATGAAGCTGGGCGAAGCCATGTACGCCTCGCAGCAGGGCGAAGGCGCCGAAGGCGCTGAAGCCGCCGCGGACGACGGCGTCGTCGACGCCGAGTTCGAGGAAGTCGACGGCGCCGACAAGCCGGCTTCCTAAGTCATGGACGCGCCGGCGAATGTTCCTTCCGGGAGCGTTCGCCGGCGCGCTCGTTTTCAGGTGCGCCCGTTTGACGCCTTGCGGCGGGGCGCGGCCTCCCCCACCTCTCCTGAGACAATCCTTGTCCTGTTGAGCCTTACGGGCGCCGAACGCTGACGATGCGCGACTATTACGAAATTCTCGGCGTGAACCGGACCTGCGACGACGCGGGTCTGAAATCCGCCTTCCGCAAGCTGGCGATGCAGCACCACCCCGACCGCAACGGCGGTTGCGAGGACGCCAGCGGCCGGTTCAAGGAGATCAACGAGGCCTATTCGGTCCTGTCGGATCCGCAGAAGCGCGCCGCCTACGACCGCTTCGGCCACGCCGGCGTCAACGGCCCGCAGGGCGGTCCCGGCGGCATGGGCGGCGGCTTCGACGCCGGCGACATCTTCGGCGACGTGTTCGGGGATGTCTTCGGCGAGATGTTCGGCGGCGGCCGTCGCCAGTCCAACGGCCCGCAGCGCGGCCAGGACCTGCGCTACGACCTGGAGATCTCCCTGGAGCAGGCCTATGCCGGCGCCGAGGTCGAGATCACCGTTCCCGCGGCCATGACCTGTGAGACCTGCGACGGTTCGGGCGCCAAGCCGGGCACCAGCCCGACGGTCTGCGGCTCGTGCGGCGGCGCCGGCCGCGTGCGCGCCACCCAAGGCTTCTTCTCGGTCGAGCGCGCTTGCCCGCGCTGCGGCGGCTCGGGCCGCCTGGTGCTGGACCCCTGCGCCGGCTGCCACGGCCACGGCCAGGTCCGCAAGGAACGCATTCTGTCGGTCCGCATCCCGGCCGGCGTCGACGACGGCGCCCGCATCCGCCTGGCGGGCGAGGGCGACGCTGGCGTGCGCGGCGGCCCGCGCGGCGACCTCTATCTCTTCCTGTCGGTGAGCCCGCACGAGCTGTTCGAGCGCGACGGCCTCGACCTGCTGTGCACCGTGCCGGTGCCGATGACCGTGGCCGCCCTGGGCGGCGAGATCGAGGCCCCGTGCCTGAAGGGCGGCGAGACCTGCGACGGCACCTGCCGCGTCAGCGTCAAGGTTCCGGAAGGCGCGCAGACCGGCAAGACCGTGCGCCTGAAGGGCAAGGGCATGCCGTCGCTGCGCAACCGCCAGCGCGGCGACCTGGTGGTCGAACTGTTCGTCGAGACCCCGACCCACCTTTCCGCACGGCAGAAGGAGCTCCTGAAGGAGCTGGCCGGCCTGTGCGACGAGAAGCAGAACCCCAAGTCGGCCAACTTCGTCGGCAAGGCCAAGCGCTTCTGGGAAGAAGTGACGGGGAACTAGGTTTCCCCGACCGCTCCCTGATTTTTGAGAGGCTCGCCCTGGTGGCGGGCCTTTCTGCATCTTGCGTTCGTGCGCGATTTGCCCGCATCCGGGGGGCATCGTCGTGACCGGGGGGCGGGATGGAATTCTTCAAGCGTCTGTTTCGGCCCACCGCCGTCGCTCGGGAGGCTTCCGACGGCGGCGCCTATCGCATCTTCACAACAGCCTTCGATCGGGAGATCGAGGCCTCGAAGCTGGACGAGGTGCTCGGCAAGGCCTCGCCGGCGGATGTCGCCGTCCTCGAGCAGGCCCGGCATGAGCTGGAAACCGGTCTCCTGCCCTGGCGCACGCGGCTCCTGATCGCCGCCGGAGAGGCTTCGGTCAGGGTCCGCGCCAATCCGGCCGGGGGCTTCGACGACACGGCGCTGACTCTGCTGATCGACCAGTCCGGCTCCATGCGCGGCCAGAAGATGCTGTACGCCGCCGCGACCGCGGACCTTTGCCAGGAATTCCTCGGCTCGCTCGACGTGCGGGTCGAGGTGCTGGGCTTCACGACCTCGCGCTGGACGGGCGGCCGCTCGCGGGAGGAATGGATCCGGCGCGGACGGCCGTCGCATCCCGGTCGGCTGAACGACATCCTGCACATCGTCTATCGGGACGCCGACGACCGCCGCATCGGGCTGGGGAGCGCGGCCTATCCGGCCATGTTGCGCCCGGACCTTCCCAAGGAGAACCTGGACGGTGAAGCGCTGCTCTGGGCGGCGGATCGCTTGCGCGGCCGCCCGGAGCGCCGCAAGATCCTGGTCCTGCTGTCCGACGGCGCGCCGGTGGACGACGCCACTCTGTCGGTCAATACGGCGTACTATCTGGTGGACCACCTGAAAGAGGTCTCCGACCAGATCACGGCCGCCGGCGAGATCGAACTGAGGGCCATCGGCGTCGGACACGAACTCTGGGCCGGCCATGCGTACGACGCCAAGGCGGAGAACCCGGTCGATCTGGGCGCGGAGATGCTGGCCCTGCTGGAGCGGTTGCTCTCCGCCCCGCCCGCCGACGCCTAGAGATCGACCCGGCGGTCGGCCTTCAGGGCCCGGATCAGGCCGAACAGCCCGCCGATCAGGATGACGATCCCCAGGATCATCGCCATGCCGGCCTCCGAGCGCGCCAGGCGCGCGCCGTCCTCGAAGACCCGCGCGATCCTCGCGCCGGCCTGCGTCAGGGCGACCGGCGGTTCGAGCCTGGGCGAGGGCGGCGGCGCGGCGAAGGTGATCGGGATGGTCACGTCCTTCACGCCGACCAGTTCGGGCGGCGGCGGGGTCATCTCGAACTCGCGGGACAGAAGCAGCGCGGCCTTGCCGAAGCCGATACCCTCGGGCGCCTCCTTGAGCACCTCGCAGTCGGTCAGCCGGCCCGCCTCGCCGACCTTGCAGCGGATGATCGCCGAGCCGCCGATCTCGAGCCGCTGGGCCTTGTCCGGATAGTACCGCGCCATCTGGTCGGCCGTCGGCTTGCGCAGCCAGTCGGGCCTGTAGGTGGTCGTTCCGGTGTTCTCGTCGCCGCTCATGCCGCCCCCGCGTTCGGTTGAAGCTTAGGGAGGCAGGGTGGCTTGGGCAATCGCGCTCAGGCGGGAGAATTCCACGGGAAGGCTATCGGCTGTGTCATTTTTGTTCTATCAATGTTCTCGTTCATCTGGAGCGACGAATTTGGAGCAGGATCAAGCAACGCCGGTTCATCTGATCGAAGACGACAACGGCCACCGCTTCCTGATCTATGCGACCGAAGGCGGTGTCAGCGTCGAACTGCGTCATGACGGTGACGGACTCTGGATGACCCAGGCCCAGATGGCGGAATTGTTCGGGCGGGATGTCTCGGTGATTTCCCGTCATATCGGCAACGTTCTCGATGAGGGCGAGTTGGTCGAGGCGGGCAATTTGCAATTTGTGCAAATTGCTAGATCCACCAAACCGGTCAGCCTCTACAGTCTCGATATGGTGATCTCGGTCGGCTATCGGGTCAGCTCGGCCCGGGCAACCTTGTTCCGAAGATGGGCTACGGGCGTCTTGGTGCGCTTCGCGACTAAGGGCTTCGTCGTTGACGCCGCTCGCCTGAAGAATCCCGAAGAGAACGATCGCGTCCGCGAACTGCGCGAGATCGTTCGGGACATTCGAGCGTCGGAGGCCAACCTCTACGCGGAGCTGAGGCGCATTTGCGCGATGTGCCAGGACTATGAACCCAGCTCGCAGACGGCGACGACCTTCTATCGCCGCACTCAGGCCAAGCTGTTCTACGCAGTCGTCAATCGCACGCCTTCCGAGGTGCTTGGCGAACGCGCCGACGCCAATGCGCCCAACATGGGCCTGGAATCCTGGTCCAAGGACCAGATCCGGCAGGCGGATGCGGTGGTCGCCAAGAACTATCTCGCTCCGGCCGAGATCAGGGAGCTGAACCGTCTTACAGACATTTTGCTCGGCATCTTCGAAGACCAGTTGGAGATTGGCCGTCTGGTCATGATGGAGCAGGCGGCCGAACTGCTGGACCAGCAGTTGGCCAACCTGAACCGCCTCGTGCTCGATCATGGCGGAAGCATCCGCCATGATCGAGCGGAGGCTCAGGCCAGGGCTCAGTACAAGCTTTTCGACGACCGGCGCAGTGCGGTTCGCCGCGCGGAAGCCGACCACGACATCGCCGCGCTGAAGGCGGTTGGCGAGGCCTTGCCGAAAACGCGCCCGAGCCGGAAAAACCCCGGTCGCACCCCTTAACGGAAACCGCGACGCTCTGTAGTTTCCGGTCGGATGAACGCCCCCGTTTCTCCGCCGACCCAGACGCTCGATCCCACCGGCGCGACGCCGGTGATGCAGCAGTATTTCGACATGAAGGCGCGTCAGCCCGACGCCCTGCTGTTCTTCCGGATGGGCGATTTCTACGAGCTGTTCTTCGACGACGCGATCCGCGCGGCGGCGGCGCTGGGCATTTCCCAGACCTTCCGGGGCAACCACAACGGCCAGCCGATCCCGATGGCCGGCGTGCCGCATCACGCGGCCGAGGCCTATCTGTCCAAGCTGATCCGCATGGGCTTCAAGGTCGCCGTCTGCGAGCAGATGGAAGATCCGGCCGAGGCCAAGAAGCGCGGCTCCAAGTCGGTCGTGCGTCGCGACATCGTCCGCGTCGTCACGCCCGGCACCCTGACCGAGGACGGCCTGCTGGACGCCCGGGGCGCCAACCGGCTGGCCGCCGTGGCCATCCGCGCCGGCCAGGCCGCCGTGGCCGCCGTCGAGCTGTCGACCGGCGAGGTCGAGTGCTTCTCGACGGGCAAGGACGGGGTCGGCCCGCTGCTGGCGGCCCTGTCGCCGTCCGAGACCCTGGTCGCCGACCGCCTGCTGGCCGACGACCACCTGGCCCAGACCCTGAAGATCTGCGGCGGGCTGATCCAGCCCATGCCTTCGGCCCTGTCGGAGCCGCAGGCGTCGGAGACCCGGGTCAAGCGCCTCTACGGCGTCGACACCCTGGACGGCTTCGGCGGGCTGGCGCCGGCGGAAGTGGGCGCGCTGGGCCTGATCGCCGCCCACCTGGAGATGACCCAGGCCGGCAAGCTGCCGGCCCTGCGCGCGCCGCGCCGCGCGGCCGAGGCCGACGTCATGTCGATCGACCCGGCCACCCGCTTCAGCCTGGAGATCGACCGCACCCAGGGCGGCGACCGCAACGGCTCGCTGCTGGCGGTGATCGACCGCACCATCAGCGCCGGCGGCGCGCGCCTGCTGGCCGCGCGCCTGGCCCGGCCGCTGCTCGACCCGGCCGCCATCGACCAGCGCCTGGACGCCGTCGAGTGGTTCGTCGAGCACCGATCCTTGCGCGAACGGCTGCGCGAGCAGCTGAAGGGCTCGGGCGACATGGCCCGCGGCCTGGCCCGCCTGGCCCTGGGCCGGGGCGGTCCGCGTGACCTCGCCTGCCTGCGCGACGGCCTGAAGACCGGCGAGAAGCTGGCCGGCATGGTCGGCGGCTCGGGCGACCCGCTGTCGCCGCCGCCGGCCGAGCTGGAGACGGCCCTGGCCGCCCTGACCCCGGCCCTGCATCAGGGCGTCTCGCAGCTGCTGAACACGCTGGAGGCGGGTCTGGGCCCCGACCTGCCGGCCCTGGCCCGCGACGGCGGTTTCGTGGCCCCCGGCGTGCGTCCCGAGCTCGACCAGGCCCGCTCCCTGCGCGACGACAGCCGCCGCGTCGTGGCCGCGCTGGAGCAGCGCCTGATCCAGGAAGCGGGCATCCCGCTGAAGATCCGCCACAACGGCGTGCTCGGCTATTTCGTCGAGGCCACGGCCGGCAAGGCCGACCCGCTGTTCCAGCCGCCGCTGAACGCCACCTTCATCCACCGCCAGACCCTGGCCAACCAGGTGCGCTTCACCACGGTGGAGCTGGCCGATCTCGACGCCCGCATCGCCCAGGCCGCCGAGCGGGCCCTGGCCATGGAAGTAGCCGCCTTCGAGGACTGGCGCGCGGAGGCCTGCGCCCTGGCCGCGCCGATCCAGGCCGCCGCCGAGGCCCTGGCCCGCTTGGACGTGGCCGCCGCCCTGGCCGAATGGGCCGAGGACGCCGGGGCCGTGCGCCCGGTGGTCGACAAGTCGCAGGCCTTCGAGGCCAAGGCCGCCCGCCACCCGGTGGTCGAGGCCGCCGTGCGCCGCGCCGGCGACCCCTACACCCCCAACGACTGCCGGCTGGACGCCGCCGGCGACGTCGCCGCCCGCCTGTCGATCGTCACCGGCCCGAACATGGCCGGTAAGTCGACCTTCCTGCGGCAGAACGCGCTGCTGGCGATCCTTGCCCAGTCGGGCTGCTACGTGCCGGCCAAGAGCTTCCGGCTGGGCGTCGTGGACCGGCTGTTCAGTCGCGTCGGCGCCGGCGACGATCTGGCCCGCGGCCGTTCGACCTTCATGATGGAGATGGTCGAGACCGCCGCCATCCTGACCCAGGCCACCCCGCGCAGCCTGGTCATCCTCGACGAGATCGGCCGCGGCACCGCCACCTATGACGGCCTGGCCATCGCCTGGGCCTGCGCGGAGTCGCTGCACGACACCAACCGCTGCCGCGCCCTGTTCGCCACGCACTATCACGAGCTGGCGACGCTGGAGGAGCGCATGGCGCACGTCTCCAACCTCAGCCTGCGGGCCAAGGAGTGGAACGGCGACCTCGTCTTCCTGCACGAGGCGGCCGACGGTCCGGCCGACCGTTCGTACGGCGTGCAGGTGGCCAAGCTGGCCGGCGTGCCGCCGCAGGTGGTCGCCCGCGCCAAGGAGGTGCTCGACCGCCTGGAGAGCAAGACCGAATCACCGGCCAAGCTCGACGACCTGCCGCTGTTCGCGGCCTCGGCCCCGGTGGTCGCGGCGCCTGTCGTTTCGGCGCCGAGCGTCGTGGACGCGGCGCTGAAGGACCTGGATGTCGACGGCATGAGCCCTCGCGAGGCCCTGGAAGCGCTTTATCGTCTTAAGGGTCTGCTCAAGGCTTGAGATCAATCATAGGAGCATGGCGGGCGCCGATTGCGGCGGCTGCTTTGGCCGTCTCGTTGGGGTAACCATATATCCGCCATGCCCCGTCGCCTCCGCCCCACGCCCCTGGAACACGTCGTCGACGGCCACGCCCTGCGCGCCCGCCTGTCGGCCGCCGCCCTGGACGCCATCGGCGACGAGGCCGCCCAGCGCTCGCGGGCGATCGAGATCCTCAAGCAGGCCCTGTTCCGGGGCCGGATGATCGCCAAGGAGCGGCTGGAGAACGGGGCCAGCGGGGTCGAGACCGCCCGCCTGCTCAGCGGGGTCACCGACGAGGTGATCACCGCCCTCTACGACTTCACGACGGTGCACGTGTTCAGGGCCCGCAACCCCACCGAGGGCGAGCGCCTGGCCCTGCTGGCCGTGGGCGGCTACGGCCGCGCCACCCTGGCGCCGTTCAGCGACATCGATCTCCTGTTCCTGCGGCCCTACAAGCAGACGCCGCACGTCGAGAGCGTGATCGAGTACATGCTCTATGCGCTGTGGGACCTGGGCTTCAAGGTCGGCCACGCCTCGCGCACGATCGAGGAGTGCATCAAGCTTTCGAAGGAAGACTTCACGATCCGCACCTCGATCCTCGAGGCGCGGCGGCTGACCGGCGACGAGCGCCTGGCGGCCGACCTCAAGAAGCGCTTCCGCGACGACGTCATGAAGGGCACCGGCCAGCAGTTCGTGGCCGCCAAGCTCAAGGAGCGCGACGACCGCCAGGCCCGCGCTGGCGCCAGCCGCTACATGGTCGAGCCCAACGTCAAGGAAGGAAAGGGCGGCCTACGCGACCTGCACACCCTGATGTGGATCGCCGAGTACCTGCATCCGGTCGACCGGCCCGAGGACGTGTTCAAGCTGGAGGTGTTCTCCGGCCGCGAGACCAAGGCCTTCATCCGCGCCTTCGACTTCCTGCACGCGGTGCGGGCCCACCTGCATTTCACGACGGGTCGCCCCGAGGAGCGGCTGACCTTCGACCTGCAGCCCGAGATCGCCCGCCGCATGGGCTACGGCGACCGCGGCGACGCCCCGGCGGTCGAGCGCTTCATGCGCCGCTACTTCCTGATCGCCAAGGAGGTCGGGGCCCTGACCCGCGCCTTCTCGGCCAAGCTGGAAGCCGAGCACTTCAAGAACGAACCCAAGGGCATCTCGCGCTTCCTGTCGGGCGGCAAGCCCAAGCGCAAGGCCCTGGACGCGCCGGGCTTCTACGAGGACGGCGGCCGCCTGAACATCGACGGGCCCGAGGTCTTCGAACGCGATCCGGTCAACCTGATCCGGCTGTTCAAGATCGCCGACGAGCGCGACCTTGATCTGCATCCCGACGCCTTCACGGCGGTGACCCGCAACCTGCCGCTGATCACCTCGAAGGTGCGCAGGGATCCGCAGGCGACGCGGTCGTTCCTGGACGTGCTGGCCCACGGCAAGCGGTCCTACCGCACCCTGACCCTGATGAACGACGCCGGCGTGCTGGGCCGCTTCATCCCGGAATTCGGCCGGGTCGTGGCCCAGATGCAGTTCAACATGTACCACTCGTACACGGTGGACGAGCACACCCTGCGGGCCGTCGGCCTGATCGGCGACATGGCCGCCGGCCGGCTGTCGGACGACCACCCGCTGGCGGTGTCGATCATGCCGCTGATCGAGGACCGCGAGGCCCTGTTCCTGGCCATGCTGCTGCACGACACCGGCAAGGGCGGCGTGGGCGGCCAGGAGAAGGCCGGGGCCCGGTCGGCCCGTAGCGCCTGCGAGCGCCTGGGCGTCGAGCGCAGCAAGGTCGAGCTGGTCGCCTGGCTGGTCGAGAACCATCTCGTCATGAGCGACTTCGCCCAGAAGCGCGACGTGTCGGACCCCGGCACGGTGGCGGCCTTCGCCCGCATCGTCGAGAATCCCGAGCGCCTGCGCCTGCTGCTGGTCATCACCGTCGCCGACATCCGGGCCGTGGGGCCGGGCGTGTGGAACGGCTGGAAGGGCCAGCTGCTGCGCGAGCTCTACAACGCCACCGAAGCGGTGTTCCGCGGCGGGCGCGGCAGCGACGCGGCCGTCCACGTGCAGCGCCACCAGGAAGCCGCCGCCGCCGGAGCCCGCGAGGCCCTGGTCTCGGCCGATCCGGCCGCCAAGGGCTGGGCCGCGGCCATGGAGGACGCCTATTTCGGCGCCTTCGGTTCGCAGGACCTGCTCGACCACGCCGCTCTCGCCCGCCGCGCCGCCATCCAGGGCGGGGCCGCCGCCGAGGGCCGGGTGGCCTCGGGCTCGAACGCCGCCGAGATCGTGATCGCCGCCAAGGACCGCCGGGGCCTGTTCGCCGACCTGGCGCTGGCGATCTCGTCGCTGGGCGGCAACGTCGTCGGCGCGCGGGTCTTCACCTCCCGCCAGGGCCAGGCGCTGGACGTGTTCTACGTTCAGGACGTCACCGGCGCGCCGCTGGGCTGCGAGAACCCGCGCGCCCTGCGCCGCCTTGCCGACGCCCTGGAAGCCGCCGGCCGCGGCGAGGGCGTCAGCGTCGAGAGCCGCCGGGGCGGCGAGCTGGCCCGCACGGCCGCCTTCGCCATCGCCCCGACCGTCGTCGTCGACAACGAGGCCTCGAACGAGGCCACGGTGGTCGAGGCCTCGGGCCGCGACCGGCCCGGCCTGCTGCAGGCCCTGGCCCGCACCCTGGCCGACAACGGCCTCTCCATCCAGTCGGCCCATATCGACGGCTACGGCGAGCGGGCGGTCGACGCCTTCTACGTCCAGACCGCCGAGGGCGGGAAGCTGGCCGACAACCGCAAGATCTCGACCCTCAAGGCCGACCTGCTCTCGGCCCTGGAGCAGAACGAGGCGGGCGCGCCCAGCACCCGTCCGGGCCTGAAGCGCGCCCGGGCCAGCGTGGCGCGGTAGCGGCGGCGTGCCGAGCGTCGCCTGTCCTTGCGGCCATCGCATCCAGTACGGCGAGGTCCCGTGTCCGCACGAGTGGCTGGCGATTTCCGACGTCGCCTATGACAAGCGGCAGGGCCGGATCGACGCCGAAGACCTCTATCTGGAGATGACGCATTTTCTGAAGTGCGAGGCCTGCGGTCGGTTGGCCATGTTCTGGGAGGGCTTTTCAAAGCCTCCGGTCTTCTATGCGCCTGAGGGACCGTCCCGCTGAATCCGGCCGTGCCGTGCAGTTTCGGTGAAACCCCCGTGCACCTCTCGCGCCCCCGCTTGACGCCTGTTCGCCCAGCGCCCAGAAGCCGAACGTGACCGACACTCCCGCCGCCGCCGCGCCCGAACCGACGCCCGCTCCCGAGCCCAAGAAGGGCGGGGGGCTGCTCAAGTCGTCGATGATCTATTCCGGCCTGACCCTGGTCAGCCGGTTCATGGGCTTCGCGCGCGACCTGGCCGTCTCCTACCGGATGGGCGCCAGCGCCACGCCGGCGGCCGACGCCTACAACGCGGCGCTGGCCTTCCCGAACCTCTTTCGCCGGTTCTTCGCCGAGGGGGCCTTCGCGGCGGCCTTCGTGCCGGCCTACGCCAAGTCGCTGCAGCGCGACGGCGAGGAGAAGGCCGACATCCTGGCGGCCGACGCCATGGCCACCCTGGCGGCCTCGACCATCATCATCACCGTCATCTGCCAGCTGGCCATGCCGTGGCTGATGATGCTGATCAGCCCGGGCTTCGGCTGGGGCACCGAGAAGTACAAGCTGGCCGTCCTGCTGACCCAGATCACCATGCCCTACCTGCCGTGCATGGCGATCGTGGCCCACCTGTCGGGGGTGCTGAACGCGCGCGACCGCTTCATCCTGTCGGCCGGCGCGCCGATCTTGCTGAACATCGCCACCCTGATCTTCATCCTGCCGCAGAAGGACGCGGCCTCGGCCGCGATCTGGGGGTCGGTCGGCGTGGTGGTGGCGGGCGTGGCCCAGGCCGCCCTGCTGACCTGGGGCGTCAACAAGTCGGGCGCCAAGGTGCATTGGCGGCTGCCGCGCCTGACGCCGGAGGTGCGCGAGCTGATCGGCAAGGCCATCCCCGGCGCCCTGGCGGCCAGCGCCACCCAGGTCAACATCTTCATCTCGGGCAACCTCGCCAGCCACGTTCCGGGCGGCCGCACCTGGCTGGCCACGGCCGACCGCCTGTACCAGCTGCCGCTGGGCCTGGTGGGCGTGGCCATCGGCGTCGCCCTGCTGCCGCGTCTGTCCCGCGCCGTGAACACCGGCGACCACGGCGACGCCCAGGGCGCGATGGACCAGGCGATCGCCATGGCCATGGCCCTGACCCTGCCGGCCGCCGCCGCCCTGTCGGCGATGCCGGGCTTCCTGTCGGACGGCCTCTACACCCGCGGCGAGTTCACCGCCTTCGACGCCAGCCAGACGGCCGCCGCCCTGTTCTTCTACGGCCTGGGCACGCCGGCCTTCGTGCTGCAGCAGCTCTATTCGCGGGCCTTCTTCGCCCGGGGGGACACCAAGAGCCCGATGCGCTTCGCCCTGATCTCGGTGGCCCTGAACATCGGCCTGGGCATCGTGCTGTTCCGCCTGATGGGCGTGAAGGGCATCGCCGCCGCCACCGCCCTGGCCTCGTGGGTCAATGTCGGCCAGATGGCCTTCGCGCTCTGGCGCAAGAAGGAATACGGCCCCTCGATCGACACCTGGTCGCGTCTGGCGCGGATCCTGGCCGCCAGCCTGGGCATGGCCGTGCTGCTGGCCGCCGCCTCGCACTGGCGCGAGCTGATCGAGGCGCCGCTGCGCGGCCTTGGTCTGACCGGCCACGCCATCGGCGCCAAGGAGTTCGCCCTGGCCCTGACGTGCCTGGCCGGCGCGGCGATCTATCCGCCGCTGCTGTTCCTGTTCGGCGGGGTCAAGCCCAGCGAGCTGAAGGCGGTCCTGCGGCGCGGCAAGGCTTGATCCAGGCCTTCAGGCCCGGTAACGAGCACGCATGGCTTTCAACGGTTCCAACGCGCCGCGATGGCGTGGCTTGTCCTGAACTCGACCGCCGCATTCCCGGATGCGGCCCGCGCCCGCGTGCGCGCCGCCATATTGACCGTTTCCGACATCCAAGGCTGAAGCCATGACCGATCAAGCCCCCGCCGTCTATGCGGGTCCGTCCCGCGTGCTGTCCGGCGTCCAACCCTCGGGCGCCCTGCACCTGGGCAACTATCTCGGCGCGCTGGTGAAGTTCGCCCGCCTGCAGCACGAGATCGACACCTTCATCTTCGTCGCCGACCTGCACGCCATCACCGTGTGGCAGGAGCCGGCGGCCCTGGCCGACCAGACCCGCGAGATCGCCGCGGCCTATCTCGCCGCCGGCCTCGACCCGGCCAAGGCCACCATCTTCCCGCAGTCGGCCGTGCCCGAGCACGCCGAGCTGGCCTGGATCTTCCAGTGCGTGGCGCGCCTGGGCTGGCTCGACCGCATGACCCAGTTCAAGGAGAAGAGCGGCAAGCACAAGGAGCGCAGCTCGGTGGGTCTCTACACCTACCCGGTGCTGCAGGCCGCCGACATCCTGATCTACAAGGCCACCCACGTGCCGGTCGGCGAGGACCAGAAGCAGCACCTGGAGCTGACCCGCGACATCGCCGGCAAGTTCAACCACGACTTCGGCCTGCCGGCCGGCGCCCCGGCCTTCTTCCCGCAGCCCGAACCCCTGATCCAGGGCCCGGGCGCGCGGGTGATGAGCCTGCGCGACGGCGCGGCCAAGATGAGCAAGTCCGATCCCTCGGACTACAGCCGCATCAACCTGACCGACGACGCCGACGCCATCGCGACCAAGATCAAGAAGGCCCGCACCGACCCGGAACCGCTTCCCGAGACCCTCGAGGAGCTGGCCGCCCGCGCCGAGGCCGACAACCTGGTCGGCATCTTCGCCGCCCTGTCGGGACGCTCGAAGGCCGAGGTGCTGGCCGACTACGCCGGCAAGGGCTTCGGCGCCTTCAAGCCGGCCCTGGCCGAGCTGGCGGTCGAGAAGCTGGCCCCGGTCGGCGAGACCATGCGCCGCCTGCTGGCCGACAAGGGCGAGATCGACCGCATCCTCGCCGCCGGCGCCCAGAAGGCCCGCGAGGCCGCCGCCCCGACGGTGGCCGAGGTCAAGAAGCTGGTCGGCTTCTGGGGCGCCTGATCGCCCGATCTCACGAGAGGGGGGCGCGACGCCGCGCCCCCTTGTTCTTGCTCTCCTCAAGCGCCACATCTCGCCCATGTTCATCCAGACCGAAACCACGCCCAATCCCGAGGTCCTGAAGTTCCTGCCCGGCCGCGAGGTTCTGGGCGAGGGCGCGCGGGAGTTCCGCACGCCGGAGGAAGGCGAGGCCTCGCCGCTGGCCGACGCCCTGTTCCGCCTGGGCGACGTGACCCGGGTGTTCTTCGGTCCGGACTTCCTGACGGTGACCAAGGGCGAGGACGCCCAGTGGCCGCACCTGAAGGCGCCGATCCTGGCCGCCATCATGGACCACTTCACCAGCGGCCGCCCGCTGCTGACCGACCAGGTCGAGAGCGGCCACGACGAGGACGGCGTCTATGACGAGGAGACGGCCCAGATCGTCTCCGAGATCAAGGAACTGCTCGACACCCGCATCCGCCCGGCCGTGGCCCAGGACGGCGGCGACATCGTGTTCAGCCGCTTCGAGCCGGCCACCGGCGTGGTGTGGCTGCACATGCGCGGCGCCTGCTCGGGCTGCCCGTCCTCGTCGGCCACGCTGAAGTCGGGCGTCGAGAACATGCTCAAGCACTATGTGCCGGAAGTGACCCGGGTCGAGCAGACGCTCTGATCTCCCGTTTTCGGGACGGGTTTTCGGTCTGGCGGCCTTGCGCGATCGGCCGGGAGCGCCATACTGTAACTCTATAAGTTGCGATTATGGCTTCCTATGAGGATCGCTTGATGTCCAAGCTCGACACCGCCGCCCTGGCCCAGCTGTTCACCGAGGCGCGCACGCGCAACGGCTGGAAATCCGACCCCGTGCCCGAAGCGGTGCTGCGCGAACTCTACGACCTGGTGAAGTTCGGCCCGACCGCGGCCAACTCGACCCCGGCCCGCTTCGTCTTCGTGACCAGCCCGGAAGCCAAGGAAAAGCTGGCCGCCCTGTCGTCGGGCTCGAACGGCGCCAAGATCCGCCAGGCCCCGGTCACGGTGATCATCGGTTACGACCTCGACTTCCCCGAAACCCTCGACAAGCTGTTCCCGCACGCTCCGGGCGCCAAGAACTGGTTCGGCGACCCCGTGGCCAAGGAATGGGGCGCGTTCCGCAACAGCTCGCTGCAGGGCGGCTATTTCATTCTCGCCGCCCGGGCGCTCGGCCTGGACGTCGGGGCGATGTCGGGCTTCGACAACGCCGGCGTCGACGCGGCTTTCTTCGAAGGCGCCAACATCAAGTCCAACTTCATCGCCTCGATCGGCTACGGCACCGACGAGAACCTCTATCCGCGCAGCCCGCGCCTGGACTTCGAGGAAGCCGCCTCGATCGTCTGATCCGGCCGCTTCGCCGGTCCCAGGTTCGAACGTCATCGCCCGGCTTGTCCGGGCGATGTCTTTTGGCGGGAAGGGTGCGATTTCGGCGGCGAAGCGTTAGAACCCTCGCCATGACCCTTCGCCTCGCGCTCCTCGCCGCTCCGCTGGCCCTGCTGGCCGCCTGCGGCCCCGCCGAAAAGACCTCCGCTCCGGCCGACGCGCCCAAGGTCGTCCAGGAAGGCGGCAAGCCGGCCGACGGCCCCGTCGCCGTGAAGATCACCCCCTATGTCGGCGGTCCGCTGCAGGTGGCCGCCGCGGGCGTGGGGCCCATCACCGCCGCCACGGCCTTCGACCAGCCGACCATCGCGGCCCTGTTCCCCAAGGCCCAGGTCAAGAGCGCCTTCATCCATGTCGGCGACGGCCCCCCCGGACCGATCATCACCGTCGAGCAGGACAACGTCCCGCTGCTGGAGATCGGCAAGGGCGCCGACGGCGGCATTTCCGAGATCCGCCTGGCGGCCGGCGACGTGCGCGGCCCCAAGGGCGAGAGCCTGCTGGCCAGGTGGGAGGCCCTGGGCTTCACCACGGACCAGTGCCGCGCCGGCGAGGGCCGTACGGTCAATCAGGTGATCTGCGTGCGCCCCGAGGCGCCGACCGTCTCCTACGTGTTCGGCGTGCCGGGCTGGACCAAGGGCGGCGTGCCCGACGAGAAGACCCTGAAGGCCAAGGCCCAGCTCAACGAATTCGTCTGGCGTCCGGCCGAGACCGCCCAGGTCGGGGCCGCCTGACCTTGCGCGTCCTTTCCGTCGACACCTGCCTGGCGGCCGCGTCGGTCGCCCTGATCGAGGACGGCCGGCCCCTGGCCGCTCGCACCGAACCCATGACCCGCGGCCACCAGGAGCGTATCGCCCCCCTGGCCAAGACGGTCGCCGCCGAGGCCGGGATCGCCTTCGCCGCCCTCGACCGCATCGCCGTCACCGTCGGCCCGGGCTCGTTCACCGGCCTGCGCGTGGGCCTGTCCTTCGCCAAGGGCCTCGCGGAAGCCCTGTCGATCCCGTGCGTGGGCGTGAACAGCCTGGAGGCCCTGGCGGCCTCGTCGGGGGCGTCGGGCTTCGTCGCCGCCGTGCTCGACGCCAAGATGGGCCAGGTCTATCTGCAGGTCTTCGACGGCGGGACGGCCCTGATGGCCCCCGACGCCCTCGACATCGGCGCGGCGACCGCTCGCCTGGCCGAACTCTATTCCGGCGGTCCGGCCGCCCTGGTCGGTTCCGGCGCGGCCCTGCTGGACGGGGTGATCGCCGACGCCGTCCGTCACGACCTGGCGGTCGCCGATCCCGTCGCCATCGCCCGCCTGGCCGCCCAGCGGCCGGCTCCGACCCATTCGCCCCGGCCGCTCTATCTGCGCGCGCCCTACGCCACGATGCCGGCCGCATGAACCTGCGTCCCGTCGGATTGGAAGCGTGCTGGGACCTGGCCGACCTGCACGAAAAGGCGTTCGACCGCCCCTGGAGCCCGACCGAGTTCGAGGCCCTGTTCAACTCGCCCGGCGTCTTCGCTGTGCTGGGCGGCTCGGGCGAGCCCGAGGAGGCGCGCGGCTTCATCCTGTGCCGGGCGATCGCGGGCGAGGCCGAGATCCTGACCATCGCCGTCGATCCGGCCGCCCGCCGGCGCGGCTGGGGCGCCGCCCTGGTCGAAATGGCCGCCGGGATCGCGACGGAGGCCGGAGCCTTGGACCTGTTCCTCGAGGTCGCCGCCGACAATCTGGGGGCGATCGGCCTCTACAAGGCGACGGGTTTCGCGCAGGTGGGCCTTCGGAAGGGCTATTATCCCCATCCGGACGGCGCGAAGGACGCCGTCGTGATGCGGCGGGCGCTTAACACTTAAGAAGCGATTGCCTATTGTGCCCGCGAATCCCCGACGGAGACGCCGCCTTGGACCGCCTCGAAAAGCTCTGCATCGAAAAAGGCATGCGCATGACCGACCAGCGTCGTGTCATCGCGCGCGTACTGTCGTCGGCTGACGACCATCCGGACGTCGAGGAGCTGCACCGCCGCGCCCACGCCATCGACCCGCACATCTCGATCGCCACGGTCTACCGCACCGTCCGCCTGTTCGAGGAGAGCGGCATCATCGAGCGCCACGACTTCCGTGACGGCCGCTCGCGCTACGAAGAGACGCCGACCCATCACCACGACCACCTGATCGACATGAAGACCGGCAAGGTCGTCGAGTTCGTGGACGAGGAGATCGAGGCCCTGCAGCACGCGATCGCCAAGAAGCTCGGCTACAAGCTGATCGATCACCGGCTCGAACTCTATGGCGTGCCGATCGACGAGTGATTGATCTGGATCAAGACGAAGGGCGCGGGTTCACCCCGCGCCCTTTTGCTTTGGGGCCGGCCTTTCGGCTCAGGCGCGCACGAAATCGAGGAACACGGGGGCGCAGTCGCCCAGCTTCTTTTCCTCGTAGCGGGTGGTGACGTGGTCGGCCGGAATGGCCTGGCGGTCGATCTCGTCCTCGGCCCCCTCTTCCGCGAAGCGGAAGGCGGGGTTGGCCAGCACCCGCTCGATCGTCCACTCGGCGTAGTCGGCCCAGTCGGTCGCGAAGCGGAAGGCCGCGCCCGGCTTCAGCACGCGGGCCAGCTCGGCGACGAACTCCGGCTGGATGATCCGGCGCTTGTTGTGCCGGGCCTTGTGCCAGGGGTCGGGGAACATCACGAACAGGCGGTCGATCGAGGCGTCGGGCAGCCAGCCGACCACGTCGCGGGCGTCGCCCTCGTGGATGCGGACGTTCCGGAGGGCCTGCTCCTCGACGTGGCGGACGGCGCTGGCCACGCCGTTGACGAAGGGCTCGGCCCCGATCACCAGCACGTCGGGGCGGCGCCCGGCCTGGGCGGCCATGTGCTCGCCGCCGCCGAAGCCGATCTCCAGCCAGACTTCCTTGGCCTCGGGCATCAGGTCGCGGGGCTGGAAGGCCTCGTGCGGCACGGCGATGGTCGGCAGCAGGGTGTCGAGCAGGGCCTGCTGGCGCGGCTTCACCGGCCGCGACTTCAGGCGACCGAACGAGCGCAGCGGCCCATGGGGCTGTTGGGGATTGGTCATCGGGGCGAACTCTTCTCGCGCGAAACAGCTTTACGTTGATTGAGCTTGTCTGTCAGCGTGAAGTGAAGCGACAGGCTTGCGGGGGCGGGTCATGGAGAATTTGGGCGGGGGCCGTCAAGAGCCGAGCGAGCGGCGCGTCGATCCCGACGTGAAATCGCTGGCGCATCTGAAACGATCGTCGCCGGTCGCGCCGCCCATGGACCTGACGCCGCCCGAGAAGCGGCTGATCGAGGCGATGCGGGACGGCGACATCTGCACTTTTCCGCTGGATGAGGTCGACGACGACGTCGAAGACGCCGAAGCGCTGGCGGCCAGGACGATCCGAAGCTCCGTCCTGAAGGCCGCCCTGGCGGGCATCTATCGCGAGTGGCCCGCGCCCTACCGGCGCATTTCCCTTTGGGGGGCGCGGATAGTCGGCGAACTGGACCTGATCTTCCTGCGCCGCCGCTGGGACGACGGTTCGACCATTCCGCAGTTCTCGGTCTGGCACTGCCAGTTCGACGAGGTCTTTCTCTCGGGAGCGGCTTTCGAAGGCGTGGAGTTCTCCGATTGCAGCCTGAAGCTCCTGCACGCCAACGACCTCAAGGTCGAAGGCCGTCTGGTGCTCAACGACTGCACCGTCGAGCGCTATGTGTCGATCGATCGCGCTCAGATCGGCAGTGGCGTCAACGCCATCGGCCTCACCGTCGAAGGGGAGGGCGCGGGTGACGGCGCGGCCTTTTCGGCGCTCAGCGCCCGGATTTCCGGCGGACTTGATCTGAGCGGCGCGAATCTGACGGGTCGGTGGACGGCCCTGAACATCTCCGGCGCGACGATCACGGGGGCGGCTTTTCTCCGCATGAACGGCGACAAGCCCTTTCGCGCGGTCGGCATGGTCGAGGGCACCGGCGCCGCCGTCGAAGGCGGCGTGGAGCTGATCGGCGCCCAGTTGCACTGCGAGACGGACCTGGCCTTGTGCCTGGCGCGCCTGGAGACGCGCGGCTGCGTCTTCATGCGCGGCGACAGGGAAACCGGGCTGCCGTTCAGGGCCGTCGGGCCGATCAACTTCAAGGGCGCGCGGATCGGCGGCTATGTCCGCATCATCGATGCGGTTCTGTCGCCCAGCGAAACGGCCGTCCGACGCCATGGCGAGGTCTTTCCCGCCAAGCGCAAGCCCGGCCCGGTCGACGAGGCCGCCGAGCAGGGCGCGGCCGAGATGATGCGCTGCCTCGACTTCGAGCGCGCCCGGATCGACAGCTTCCTGGAGATGCGCGACATCAGCGCGCCGGGCGGCGGCAGGCCGCGGGGCGACTATCATTTCGCCGGCGTTCACGTGGCCGAGCTGATCGACGATCCGGAAACCGCCTGGCCGGAAAAGGGCCGCCTGGATCTCGACGGCTTCACCTACGGCACGATCAGCTTCCACCCGTCGGAGCGGCGCAACCGCGCCGGCTCGCGCCTGAAGTGGCTGGAGCTGCGCTATTCCAGGCGTCTCCGGCGCGACGACTTCCGGCCTCAGCCGTATGAGGAACTGGCGCGGGTGCTGCGCCTGTTGGGCCACGGCGACGACGCCGACGAGGTCGCGATCGCCAAGCGGCGGATGCGCACGCGGAGCGGCGCCGAAGGCTTCCTGAGCAGCCTGACGTCGAACTTCATGGGGCTGGTGGCCAAGTACGGCTATTCGCCGGCCCGCATCCTGGCGACCATGGCGCTCTATGTCGGCCTGGGCGCCCTGGCGATCACGGCCCTGATGCAGGCGGGGCTGATCGAGTTCCGTTCGGTCGAGGACGCCGTGGAGGCCACCCGCTACGTCGCCCTGTGGCCCTGGCCTCTTCCCGGCCACGAGGTGAGCGTGGCGGCGAGCCCGGACGGCTGCCCGAGCCTGGTGGCGCCGCTCTACGCCCTGGACCTGACGCTTCCGATCCTGGACCTGGGCCAGGAAAGCGCCTGCCGGCTGGAGACCTCCGGAACGACAGGAGGCCTCGTCCAGGCTGGACGAGGCCTCTATCAGATCCTCGGCGCCATTCTTACGGCGATCACCGTCACGACGCTGACCGGCCTGCTGAGAAAGGACTGAGCGGCTTACGCCAGGCCCTTCAACTCCGGCGCCAGGTCGGTCTTCTCCCACGAGAAGCCGCCCTCGTTGTCCGGCGTGCGGCCGAAGTGGCCGTAGGCGGCGGTGCGGGCGTAGATCGGGCGGTTGAGCTGCAGGTGCTCGCGGATGGCGCGCGGGGTGGCGCCGCCGATCAGCTCGGGCAGGATCTTTTCCAGCACCGCCGGATCGACCCTGCCGGTGCCGTGCAGGTCGACGTGGAACGAGACCGGCTTGGCCACGCCGATGGCGTAGGCGATCTGGATGGTGCAGCGGTCGGCCAGGCCCGCGGCCACGACGTTCTTGGCCAGGTAGCGGCAGGCGTAGGCGGCCGAGCGGTCGACCTTGGTCGGGTCCTTGCCCGAGAACGCGCCGCCGCCGTGCGGGGCCGCGCCGCCGTAGGTGTCGACGATGATCTTGCGGCCGGTGATGCCGGCGTCGCCGTCCGGACCGCCGATCTCGAAGCGGCCGGTCGGGTTGACCAGCCACTGGGTCTTCTTGGTGATCAGGCCCTCGGGGAAGATCGGCAGGATGTGCGGGCGGATCAGCTCCAGCACGCGCTTGGAGGTCGGGGTCTTGCCGTCGATCTTCTTCTTGTGCTGGTGCGACACGACGATCGAGACGACCCGCTGGGGCACGCCGTTGCCGTCGTATTCCAGGGTCACCTGGCTCTTGGCGTCGGGCTCCAGCGCCGACAGCTCGCCCGAGTGGCGCAGCTCGGCCAGGCGCTTGAGGATGTTGTGGCTGTACTGCAGCGTGGCCGGCATCAGCTCCGGCGTCTCGGTGCTGGCGTAGCCGAACATGATGCCCTGGTCGCCGGCGCCCTCGTCCTTCTTGTCGGTGGCGTCCACGCCCTGGGCGATCTGGGCCGACTGGCCGTGCAGGTAGCAGGCGTACTTGGCCTTCTCCCAGTGGAAGCCCTTCTGCTCGTAGCCGATGTCCTTGATGGCCGCGCGGATCTTGGGCTCCAGGGACTTGATGATGTCCTTGGTCAGCTGCTTGTTGGCGGCCTTGTCGCCGCCCGGCTTGCCGGCGCGAACCTCGCCCGCCAGGACGATGCGGTTGGTGGTGACCAGGGTCTCGCAGGCGACGCGCGCTTCGGGGTCGACGCCCAGGAAGGCGTCGACGACGGTGTCGCTGATCCGGTCGGCGACCTTGTCGGGGTGGCCTTCGGAAACGCTTTCACTCGTGAAGATGTAGGACGAACGGCTCAAGTGAAACGCTCCGGCTAGGACCAGCGCCCACGCGGCGACCGGCCCCGCGAGCATGCCGCGGAACATATAAAGATAAGTTTATGTCCGCAAGCGGGCCGGAGGCCGCCGGGCGTCGAAGGCCTAGATCTCTTCGTCGGCCATCGAGCGCACCAGGTCCAGCAGCCGGCGGCGAACCGGGGCCTTGGTGAGCTTGGGGAACAGGCCGGCCAGTTCCAGACCCTCGGGGGTCATCAGGAACTCGTGCACCTGCAGGTCGTTGCGGGGCTCGCCGTCGCCGGGCTCCGACGGATCGGCCAGGCCTTCGAAGAAGTAGGCCACCGGGGCCTGAAGGCTGCGGGCGATCTCGTAGAGCTTGCTGGCGCTGACGCGGTTGGCGCCCCGCTCGTACTTCTGCACCTGCTGGAAGGTCAGGCCCAGGCTCTCGGCGAGCTTCTCCTGGCTGACGCCCAGGATCTTGCGGCGCATGCGGATGCGGGCGCCCACGTGCAGGTCCACGGGGTTGGGCGAGCGCTCGATTTCGGCGGGGGATTCAATGGCGACGGTCATGCTTAGGCATAGACCTGAGATTGCGGTTTTAGTTCAGCCTATATCTTTCATGTCGGCAAACTTGCGGCCGCGGTTACGCGAACTTCCGATACAGATCGCCACCGACGCGAGAATGAACACGAAAAACGGCAAATCACCCGCGCGGGAGGCGAATGTGTCGCGCCCGATCGCGGGCAGGTTGGCGTCGATCGTTCCACGTTCCCCAAGTTGCAGGCGCTGGTCGCCGACGACCCGTCCCTGGGCGTCGATCATCGCCGAAACGCCGGTCGGGGTGGCGCGGATCATCGGCCGTCCGGCCTCGATGGCGCGGTAGCTGGCCAGGTTGAGGTGCTGCAGCGGGCCGGAGGTGACCCCGAACCAGGCGTCGTTGGAGACGTTGACCAGCGCCCGCACGGCCGGGTCGGGCCGGGCCAGCCCGGGGAACAGGCTCTCGTAGCAGATCAGCGGCTGGACCTTCAGGCCCGGCGCGATGGCCAGCGGGGCGGGGCGGGGGCCGGTGGCGAAGCCGTCGCCCAGATGGGCCATGCTCTTGACGCCGATGGCGGTGAGCAGGCTCTCGGCCGGCAGGTATTCGCCGAACGGCACCAGCCGGTGCTTGTCGTAGATCCCGACGGTTCGCAGGCCGCCCGCCTCGCGGCGCAGGGCCACCAGGCTGTTGTAGTAGGTCGGATGCTCGGCCGAGCCCTCGTAGCGATAGCCGCCGATCAGCAGCAGCTGGCCGGGCTGCAGGGCGTCGGTGATCGCCTGGCGCACCCAGGTTCCGGGGGCCAGGTAGTCGTCGATGGCGGCGGGCAGGGCGCCTTCGGGCCAGACCACGACTTCGGCCGGCTTGCCGTCGGCATAGGGCTGGGCGGTCAGCGAGACGTAGTCGCGGACGATCGCCTGGAAGCTGGCGGCGTCCCACTTGGCCGACTGCTGGACGTCGGCCTGGACGATGCGCACGCGCGGGGCGACGGCGGAGGCTGTGAACTCCAGCGCGTTCAGCAGACGCCAGGCGCCGTGGGCGTAGAGGCCGACCAGGGCGGCGGCCGCCGCGCCGACGGCGATCCGGCCGGAGCGTCCGGCGCGCCAGACGGCCGGGGCGGCGGCGATCGCCAGGGTGACGAAGGTCAGGCCGTAGGCGCCGATCAGGGCGGCGGCCTGGGACGGGGCCGAGCCCGCCCGCCAGGTCTCGCCCGGCAGGTTCCAGGGAAAGCCGGTCAGCACGTGGCCGCGCACCCACTCCAGCGCCGACAGGGCCGCGGCGAAGGCCAGGACGCGCACGGCGCCGGCCGGGCGGAAGCGGCGGTAGAGCAGGGCGGCCAGGCCCCAGAACAGCGCCAGGCCCGCGGCCATGGCGGCGACGGCGAAGGGGGCCATCCAGCCCTGGTTGGCGGCGTCGACCATGAAGGCCTCGCCGATCCACCAGGTGCCGAGACCGAAATAGGCCAGGCCGGCCAGCCAGCCGCGCAGGAAGGCCGAGCGCAGCGGCCGCGGTCCGTCGATCCCGTCCAGCAGCCGCAGCAGGAGGGCGTAGCCCAGCAGGCCGGGCAGGATCCCGAACGGCGGATGGGCCAGGGCCGCGGCCAGGCCGGCGGCCAGCGCCAGGGCGCGGTCGCGCCAGGCGGAGCGGGCGGTCAGGACCGAAAGCTTCAAGAGGCGTCCACCGCGTCGAGCGGCGCGTCGGCCGGGGCGGCCTCCTCGGCGCGGCGCACGCGCACGCGCAGCACCCGCCGGGCGTCGGCTTCCAGCACCTCGAGGTCGAAGCCGGCCGGATGGCGCACGACCTCGCCCTGTTCGGGCACCTGGCCGGCCAGGGCGGCGACCAGGCCGCCGACGGTGTCGACCTCTTCCTCGTGTTCGGGCGGAGCCAGGACTTCGCCCACGGCGGCTTCCAGGTCCTCCAGCGGCGTGCGGCCCTCGGTCTCGAACGACCCGTCGGGACGGAGCACGACCGTGGCGACCTGGGCGTCGTCGTGCTCGTCGTCGATGTCGCCGACCACGGACTCGATCAGGTCTTCCATGGTGACCAGGCCGTCGACCCCGCCGAACTCGTCGATGACCATGGCCAGGTGGATGCGCTTGGTGCGCATCTTCAGCAGCAGGTCGGCGGCCCGCATCGAGGCGGGCACCAGCAGCATGTCGCGGCGCAGCTGTTCGAGGACGCGGTCCTCGGGCTGGGGGCGCTGGTCGCCGTCGGCCAGCAGGCGGAACACGTCCTTGACGTGGACCACGCCGATCGGCGCGTCCAGGGCCTCGCGATAGATCGGCATGCGCGAATGGCCGGCCTCGACGAACTGGGCCACGATCACGGCGAAGGGGGTGTCGACCTCCACCGCCACGACGTCGGGGCGGGGCGTCATCACGTCGCCGACCTTCAGCGTCTTGAAGGCCTCGGCCTGGTCGACCAGGTCGGGAGCGGGAGGCGTATCGGGATCGACAGGCCGCACGGGCTCCGGCGGCGCGCCGCCGCGACGGAGCTTACGGAAGAACGCCCGCAGGCCCCGGCTAAGTCTAGCCGGACCGGCGGGCGTGGAACTCTGGTCGTCGTCGGGCATGCCTTTAGGTCTTCACCCCTAATTTGCCGACGTATCGTCGGCGTAAGGATCGGGCACGTCCAGTCCCGCCAGGATTTCGCGTTCGAGCGCTTCCATGGCCTCGGCCTCGTCGTCGCCCTCGTGGTCGTATCCTAGGAGATGCAGCACCCCGTGCGCCACAAGATGTTGCAGGTGGTGGGCCAGGGGCTTGCCCTGCTCGGCCGCCTCGCGGGCGCAGACGCCGTAGGCCAGGGCGATGTCGCCGATCTGGCCTTCCGGGTTGCTCGCCGGATCCCGGGGCGCCGGGAAGGACAGCACGTTGGTGGCGTAGTCCTTGTGGCGGAAGTCGCGGTTCAGCGCCTGGACGCTGTCGTCGTCGGCCAGCAGGATGACGATGTTGGCGCCCTCGATGTCCTCGTGGGCGTCGAGCACGGCCTGGGCGGCGCGCCAGACCAGGGCCTCGGCTTCGGGCTCGGCCTTGGTCCAGGCCTCGTCTTCGATCTCGATATCGACGGTGATCATCGGGGAGTCGCCACCAGGGCCGCGTCGGCGTCGTAGGCCTTGACGATGCGCTCCACCAGCGGGTGGCGCACGACGTCGGTCGAGGTGAAGCGGGCCACGTCCACGCCCTCGACCCCTTCCAGGATCGAAACGGCGTGGGCCAGGCCCGAGTCACGGGGGTTCAGGAGGTCGATCTGGGTCGGGTCGCCGGTGACGACCATGCGGGCGCCTTCGCCCAGACGGGTCAGCACCATCTTCATCTGCAGGCGCGAGCAGTTCTGCGCCTCGTCGACGATGACGAACGCATGCGCCAGGGTGCGGCCGCGCATGAAGGCGATCGGGGCGACCTCGATCTCGCCCTTGTCGCGGCGGCGGCGCAGCTGTTCGGCGCCCATGATGTCGGTCAGGGCTTCCCAGACCGGCGCCATGTAGGGATCGACCTTTTCGTTCAGGTCGCCCGGCAGGAACCCGAGCTTCTCGCCCGCCTCGACGGCGGGGCGGGTGACGATCAGGCGGTCGACCTCGCCGCGCAGCAGCATGCCCGCGCCCTGGGCGACGGCCAGGAAGGTCTTGCCGGTGCCGGCCGGGCCCAGGCCGAAGACCAGCGGATGCCGGGCCATCGACTCCATGTAGCGGGCCTGGTTCTTGGTCTTGGGCGAGACGGCGCCGCGGCGCACGGCGCGCGGCGAGGCCTGGCCGCCGGCGCTGTGGGCTTCGCCCACGGCCACGCGGATGTCGGCCTCGACGACCTCATGGCCGGCGTCGGCGCGCTCGGCCAGGGCGATCAGGGCGCGCTTGGCCGACGAGCGGCCCTTGACGTCGCCGGTGATCTTGACGCCGCCGCCGGGCGTCTCGAGCAGGACCTTGAAAGCGTCCTCGATCAGGGCGGCGTGGCGGCCGGCGGGGCCGGTGACGGCGACGACGGCGTCGTCGGAAAGCGGCAGGAACTCGGGCGTGCGGCTCACGCGGTCTCCAAAGCGGGTTCGTTGGCGAGCACGCCGGCCAGGCTCATCTTGGCGGCGCTCTCGATGCGGACGGGAACGATGGTCCCGATCAGGTGCTCGCCGCCCGAAACGTGGACGGCCTGCAGGTAGGGGCTGCGGCCGACGATCTGGCCGGGGTGGCGGCCGGCCTTCTCGAACAGCACCGGCAGGGTCTTGCCGACCTGGCTGGCGTTGAAGGCCCGCTGCTGGTCGTCGAGCAGCTGGTTCAGGCGGTCCAGGCGTTCGGCCTTCACGGCCTCGTCGACCTGGCCGGGCATGGCCGAGGCGGGCGTGCCGGGGCGGCGCGAATACTTGAACGAGAAGGCGCTGGCGAAGCCGACCTCGCGAACGAGATCGAGGGTCTTCTCGAAATCGCCGTCGCGCTCGCCGGGGAAGCCGACGATGAAGTCGCCGCTCATGGCGATGTCGGGCCGGGCGGCGCGGATGCGCTCGATCAGCTTCACATAGCTCTCGGCCGTGTGGTCGCGGTTCATGGCCTTGAGGATCTTGTCCGATCCGGCCTGCACCGGCAGGTGCAGATAGGGCATCAGCTGCGGTAGCTCGCCGTGGGCCTCGATCAGGTCCTCGCCCATGTCGCGCGGATGGCTGGTGGTGTAGCGGATGCGGTCCAGGCCATCGATCCGGGCCAGCCGGCGCACCAGCTTGGCCAGGGTCGAGCCGTCGCCGTCATAGGCGTTGACGTTCTGGCCCAGCAGGGTGACCTCGCGCACGCCCTGGTCGGCCAGGCGCTTGGCCTCCTCGACGATGTCGTTCACCGGGCGCGACCACTCGCCGCCGCGGGTGTAGGGCACCACGCAGAAGGTGCAGAACTTGTCGCACCCCTCCTGCACGGTCAGGAACGCGGTGACGCCGTCGACCTTGCGTTCGGCCGGCAGGGCGTCGAACTTCTCGTCGGCCGCGAAGTCGGCGGCCAGGCGCTCGCCGGAGGCCCGGTGGGCGCGGGCGATCAGCTCGGGCAGCTGGTGATAGGCCTGCGGGCCGACGACCAGATCCACGGCCCGCTGGCGGGTCATGATCTCCTGGCCCTCGGCCTGGGCGACGCAGCCGGCCACGGCGATGGTCATCTTGCCGCCGGCCTGGGCCTTGCGGTCCTTCATCAGCTTGATCTGGCCAAGCTCGGAATAGACCTTCTCGGTGGCCTTCTCGCGGATATGGCAGGTGTTGAGCACCACGAGATCCGCGCCTTCGGGATCATCGACCACGCCATAGCCCAGCGGACGCAGGACGTCGGTCATGCGCTCGCTGTCGTAGACGTTCATCTGACAGCCGTAGGTCTTGATATAGAGGCGCTTTTGCGGGGTCTCGCTCATCCGGCGAGGTTATGGGGTCGAGCGGCCCCGGGCGCAAGGTCGCCAAGGTCACACCTCGTGCCCGAACCTGCTGAAGCAGCCCCAAAAGAAAACGGCGCCGGAGAGGTCCCCGGCGCCGCGTTCGCGATCCCGTGAGGGATCAGTAGTTCTCGTCGTGGCGCTTGATCGCCGCGCGGATCAGCTCGGCGGTCTCGTCCGGATCGGCCCAGCCGGTGATCTTGGTCGACTTGCCCTTTTCCAGGTCCTTGTAGTGCTGGAAGAAGTGGGCGATCTGCTCGGTCAGGATGGTCGGCAGGTCGCGCCAGCTGTTCACGCCCGTATAGAAGGGGTGCAGCTTGTCGACCGGCACGGCCAGGATCTTTTCGTCCGACCCGGCCTCGTCGACCATCATCAGGGCGCCGATCGGGCGGCAGCGGATGATCGCGCCGGGCACCACCGGGGTCGGACCCACGACCATGATGTCGGCCGGATCGCCGTCGTCGGCCAGGGTGTGCGGGATGAAGCCGTAGTTGGCCGGATAGAACATCGCCGTGTGCAGGAAGCGGTCCACCATCAGGGCGCCGCTTTCCTTGTCGATCTCGTACTTCACCGGCTCGCCGCCCTGCGGGATCTCGATGACGGCGTTCAGGTCGTACGGCGGGTTCACGCCGACGGCGATCTTGGAGAGGTCCATAATGACTCTTCGTTTTGGGAAGGCTCCCGCGGGGAGGCGGGCCTCAAGCGGCCGTCTGTATAGGCCACAAGTGTTGCGATGCGAAAGAGGCCGATTGCCTGGGCCTCCACTGAACGGAGCGAAAGCTTTTCGGATCTGCGCACGGCGTGGTCGAGTGACCGCCAGAACAGCGCCCGGCTCTGGTTTACCGCGAGGGCGTCGGCGGCGCGAAATCCCGGCGCGCTCTGGGGGCTTCCACCCGCTCGCCTATCGCGCTATATAGCTCCCACATCGTCCGTTAGCGCTGATTGGCGCTTTCGAGCGGCGGCCCGAAAGGCTGCCGCTTTTTCTTTGGTCGCTCGCCAGCTTGGCCCTTCGGGGCCGCTCGGGCGGCCCGTGAATTTGAGAAGAGAACCGTGCGCGGCAAGACGCGAGAAGACCTGGACCTGATCGAGATGCTCGATCCCGTCGCCGAGACCGTCGGCTACGAGATCGTCCGCCTGCGCCTGATGGGCGGGGCCGAGCAGCGCCGCCTGCAGATCATGGCCGAACGTCCGCTCCTGGAAGACGGAACGGGCGGCGACATGAACGTCGAGGACTGCGCCAAGCTGTCGCGCGCCATCTCCGAGGTGATGGACGCCGCCGACCCGATCGCCGGCGAATACACCCTGGAAGTCTCCAGCCCGGGCGTCGATCGTCCGCTGACCCGCCTGAAGGACTTCGAGACCTACGCCGGTCTCGAGGTGCGCATCGAGCTCGACCGCGTGGCCGAGGGCCGCAAGCGCTTCAAGGGCGAGCTCGCCGGCGTCGAGGACGACCAGATCGGCCTCAACATCGAGGGCGAGGACGACGTCACCGTCTATTTCCCGTTCGCCTGGATCGTCGACGCCAAGCTCGTCCTGACCGACGAGCTGATGAAGCGGGGCGCCGATGCGCGCGCCGCCCGCGTCGGCGCCGAGAACGACAACGATTTGTCCGAAAGTGAAGAGGACTGACCATGGCCATCGGCATCGCCGCCAACCGGCTTGAACTGCTCCAGATCGCCGACGCGGTCGCCCGCGAAAAGGGCATCGAGAAGGAAGTCGTCATCGAGGCGATCGAGGAGGCCCTGCAGAAGGCCGCTCGCGCCCGCTACGGCGCCGAGCACGACATCCGCGTCAAGATCGACCCGCGCACCGGTGAGACCACCCAGAAGCGCGTGATCGAGATCGTCGCCGACGACCACGAGATGGAAGGCGAGATCGGCAAGGTCCAGATCTCGTCGGCCAAGCGCACCTGGCGCGACGCCGAGATCGGCAAGATCTATGAAGAAGCCCTGCCGCCGTTCGAGATCGGCCGCGTGCAGACCCAGATGGCCCGCCAGGTCGTCATGCACAAGGTTCGCGAAGCCGAGCGCGAGCGCCAGTACGAAGAGTACAAGGACCGCTCGGGCGAGATCGTCAACGGCAGCGTCAAGCGCGTCGAATACGGCAACGTCATCGTCGACCTGGGCCGCGGCGAAGGCATCATGCGCCGCGACCAGTCGATCCCGCGCGAGAACTTCAACGTCGGCGACCGCATCCGCGCCTACATCTACGACGTCCGTCGCGAGACCAAGGGCCCGCAGATCATGCTGAGCCGCGCCCACGGCGGCTTCATGGCCAAGCTGTTCGCGCAGGAAGTGCCGGAAGTCTACGACGGCGTCATCGAGATCCGCGCCGTGGCCCGCGACCCGGGTTCGCGCGCCAAGATGGCCGTCATCTCCAACGACAGCTCGATCGATCCGGTCGGCGCGTGCGTGGGCATGCGCGGCTCGCGCGTGCAGGCGGTGGTCGCCGAGCTGCAGGGCGAGAAGATCGACATCATCCAGTGGTCGGAAGACGAGGCCACTTTCATCGTCAACGCCCTGGCCCCGGCCGAGGTCTCCAAGGTCGTCATGGACGAGGAAGACGAGCGCGTCGAAGTCGTGGTGCCCGACGAGCAGCTGTCGCTGGCCATCGGCCGCCGCGGCCAGAACGTCCGCCTGGCTTCGCAGCTGACCGGCTGGCAGATCGACATCATGACGGAAAGCCAGGAGAGCGAGCGCCGTCAGAAGCAGTTCGCCGAGGCCACCGCCCTGTTCCAGGAAGCCCTGGACGTGGACGAGGTCATCGCCCAACTGCTGGTCACCGAAGGCTTCACCGCCGTGGAAGACGTGGCCTATGTCGAGCCGCACGAGATCGCCTCGATCGAGGGCTTCGACGAGGAGACCGCCGAGGAGCTGCAGGCCCGCGCCCGCGAATTCCTCGAGAAGGAAGCCGCCGCCCTCGACGCCAAGCGCGTCGAGCTGGGCGTCGAGGACGACCTGCTGAACATCGAGGGCGTCACCCTCGCCATGGCCGTGGCCCTGGGCGAAGGCGACGTGAAGTCGGTGGAAGACCTGGCCGGCCTGGTGCCCGACGACATGCGCGGCTGGTTCGAGAGCAAGAACGGCGAGCGCGTGCGCGAGCCGGGCATCCTCGAAAGCTTCAACCTGTCGCCCGACGACGCCGAAGCCCTGATCATGCGCGCCCGCATCGTCATGGGCTGGGTCGAGGCCCCGCCGGAGCCGGAATACGAAGAAGAGGCTCCCGAGGGCGAGGCTGAGGTCGAGGCGGAAGGCGAAGTCGCCGCCGAAGACGTGGCCGAAGAAGCCGCCGAAGAGCAGTAAGAGACCCCGGCCCCTCCGGCCTTCGGAGGGGCCGCTTCCTTTCAGGACCCCGTCACGGACCTCATGATCGACCAGGCCGCCCCGAAAACGCACGCCGAGGCCAGCCGCCAGCGCAAGGACGTCGTCCTGGGCGAGGCGGTCGACGAGGCGCGCCTGGTGCGGTTCGTGGCCGGTCCCGACGGCGTGGTGGTGCCCGACGTGGCCCGCAAGCTGCCGGGGCGGGGCATGTGGGTCGCGTCCGATCGCGAGTCCGTCGCGACGGCGGTCAAGAAGAACGCCTTTTCGCGCTCGGCCAAGACCAAGCTCTCCGCGCCCGCCGATCTGCCCGACCAGGTGGAACGGCTTCTGGCCAAGCGGGTTCTGGATGCTCTGGGGCTTGCGCGACGCTCCGGCGGCATTATCTCCGGATACGAAAAAGTTCTGGCGGCCCTCGCCTCGGGCAAGACCGCCTGGCTGATCGAAGCCGCCGACGGCGCCGAAGACGGCCGCCGCAAGGTGTTTTCAGCCGTCCGCAAAGCGCCGAACACGCCCAGAATCCTCGGGATGTTCACATCCGACGAATTGGGTTTGGCCTTGGGCGGGGAGAATGTGATACACACGGCGCTCCTCACGGGGCGAGGCACGGATCGCTGGACTTTGGATGTCGAGCGGTTATCAGGCTTCCGTCCTCTCACGCCGCCGGATTGGGCGGTGCGTCAGAGCGAGGAGCCCTAGGCTTCGATGCGTCCTCGGATGACTTCATCCGGCGGCGCGAAAGGTCTAGAACCTGAATGTTGGAGCAAGCCGCCTCGGCGGCGGCGCTCTCGAGCGAAGGGCCGGGAAACGCGCTTCCTATTGGAGGTACGTCCAGGCCCCTTTCTCGTATGGATTGAACGGTTTTTTGGGCCGGGATCCCGCCCGGCGGAAGTACAAGCGAGCGCATGAGCGACGAGAACGATAACGGTCGGCCTGGTTCCAACCCCGGTGGGCGAGCCCCCATCACCCTGAAGCCCCGCCAGGGCTCGGTGAGCGCCGGCGTTGTGAAGCAGAGCTTCAGCCACGGCCGGACGAAGACGGTGGTCGTCGAGACCAAGCGCACGCGTCCGCATGCGCCCGCCACCGGCAACCTCGCCGCGCCGTCGCAGGCCGAGCGCCGCCACGACGCGCCGCGTCCGCAAGGGCAGGGCGGCGGTTCGTCGGCCGGCGGCCTGTCGCAGGACGAGATGCGCGCTCGCCAGCGCGCCATCGAGGCCGCTCGCGAAGCCCAGGAACGCCAGGCTTCCGAACGTCGCGCCGCCGAAGCCCGCGCCGCCGCCGAGGCCGCCGCCGCTCGCGAAGCCGCCGCCAAGGCGGCCGCTGCGAAGG
>JASGDR010000185.1:0-3673 GCA_047607095.1 Caulobacter sp. | reverse complement strand
CCGGGGCCAGGGCGGCGGCAAGGGTCACGCCGCGGCGGCTGGGGTGGCGCGGCGGGCTCACGACACGCCGCCTCCGGCGGGGTGCAGCGCGTCCAGCAGACTGGTCCGCAGCTCGGCCTTCTGGATCTTGCCCGACCCGGTGCGCGGAAGCCGCTCGAGCAGGGTCACGCCCTTGGGCAGCTTGTAGCGGGCCAGCCGGGGTTCGAGCCAGTTCAGGAGCTGCTCGCCCCCGAGCGTCTCGCCGGGCCGGACGACGACCGCCAGATGGCCCACCTCGCCCCAGCGCGGATCGGGCAGCCCGACCACCGCGCACTCGGCCACCGCCGGGTGAACGCTCGCCAGGGCCTCGATCTCGGCCGGATAGACGTTCTCGCCGCCCGAGATGAACATGTCCTTCTTGCGATCGACCAGCCAATGGAAGCCGTCGGCGTCGGCGCGGGCGATGTCGCCGGTGCGGAACCAGCCGTCCTCGGTGAAGGCCGCTTCGGTCTCCCTCGGACGCCGCCAGTAGCCGGAAAAGAGATTGTCGCCCCGCAGCAGCAATTCGCCGGCGACGCCTTCGGGGCAGTCCTCGCCCGCCTCGTCGACGATGCGCGCGCGCACGCCCGGCATGGCCACCCCGGCCGAACCGGCGCGGGCGTCGATCAGGGCCGGATCGACCGGCATGCCGAACACCGTGCCGGCCTCGCTCATGCCGAAGCCGTCCACCACCGGCACGCCGTCGGCCAGCCAGGCGCGGATGTCCTGCGCCGGGTGCGGAGCGCCGCCGGTAAAGAGCGCCGTCAGCCCGCGATAGAACCCGGGCTCGAAGCCGGCCTGGGCGCGCAGCTGCGCGGCCATCTGGGGCACGCAGAAATAGTGGCTGACGCCCAGCGCCCCGTCGCCGATCCGCGCCTGGGTCCGCGCCGGGTCGAAACCGTCGGAGACCAGCACCGTTCCCCCGTGCAGGAAGGTCGGCCGGATCGAGGTGACGAGGCCGATGACATGGAACATCGGCGCGTCGACCAGGAAGACGCTGGCGTCGGTCACCCTTCCCAGCCGCCCGAAATTGACCGCGGTCTGATCGAGGTTGCGCTCGGACAGCAGTACGCCCTTGGGCCGTCCCGACGTGCCGGAGGTGTAGAGGATCAGGGAGGCCCGCTCGCGATCGATCGCGGGCGTCACCAGCGGCGCGGCGGCCTCGACCTCCGCGTCGAAGGCGTCCAGCGACACCCCCTCGGCCCCGGCCCGCGCCAGTTCTTGGTCGCCCAGCAGCAGCGCCGGGTCGGCGTCGTCGATCAGGGCGGCGATCTCATGGGGCTGCAGGCGCCAGTTCAGCGGGACGTAGATGGCCCCCAGCCGCGCGCAGGCCAGGTGCAGGACCAGCAGCGACACCCGGTTGCGGCCGAGCGCGGCGACGCGGTCTCCGGCCCGGACGCCCCGCGCGGCGAGGGCTCCCGCCGCGCGCGCCAACGTCTCGTCCAGCCTGGCGTAGGTCCAGGACCGCCCCGAGGCCAGATCGACCGCGGCCGGTCGCTCCGGCTGCAGGCGGGCCTGCAAGGCGACATGATCGACAGGCGCGCTCATGCCCGTCCCTCCCTTCCTGTCTAAGGTTTCCTCCCGCCTCGTCTCAGCTCTGCTTGGCCAGATCGTAGGCGCCCAGGCCGGGCTTGTAGCTCTTGTCGTCGATGAACTGCCTGATCCCCTCCTTGCGGCCCTCGTTGTCGAAGGAGTTGGCCGCCTCCTGAGCTCTCACCAGATAGTCCTCGGCGTTGTCGTAGGTCATCTCCTTGACCCGCCGGATGGCGTCCTTGGTGGCCTTGAGCGCCACCGGGTTCTTCTCCAGCAGCACCCGGGCCAGGGCGCGGACCCTGGCCTCCAGCTCGGCAAGCGGAACGCTCTCGTTGACCAGCCGCCACTGAGCCGCCTTGCGTCCGTCGATCAGTTCGCCGGTCATGGCATGGTACATGGCGTCGCGCATCGGCAGCAGGTCGACGACCACCTTGGTCGCCCCGCCGCCCGGCAGGATGCCCCAATTGATCTCCGACAGCGCGAACTGGGCCTCGTCGGCGGCGACCGCCAGGTCGCAGGCGTAGAGCGGCCCGTAGCCGCCGCCGAAGCACCAGCCGTTGACCATGGCGATCGTCGGCTTGTTGTACCAGCGCAGGCGCCGCCACCAGCCGTAGGACTCGCGCTGGGCCTGGCGCACGGCCCCCAGCCCCCGCGCCTCGGTCTCGCGGAAATACTCCTTCAGGTCCATGCCCGCCGACCAGGCCGAGCCCTCGCCGGTCAGCACCAGCACCCCGACGTCGTCGCGGTATTCCAGGGCGTCCAGCACCTCCATCATCCGCCGGTTCAGGGTGGGGCTCATGCAGTTGCGCTTGGACGGGCGATTGAACCTCACCCAGGCGATGCGGTCCTCGACCGCGAAGGCGACGGTGTCCTCGACGTCGGACATGGGGCTTCCTCGAAGGCTTGCGGAGCGGGGCGCGGCGCCGGTCAGATGGGGAAATGGCCGGGCTGGGTCTCGATCGTGATCCAGCGCAGCTCGGTGAAGGCGTCGATGCCGGCCTTGCCGCCGAAGCGGCCGTAGCCGCTGGCCTTGACGCCGCCGAACGGCATCTGGGCCTCGTCGTGCACGGTGGGGCCGTTGACGTGGCAGATGCCCGACTTGATCTGGCGCGCCACGCGCAGGCCGCGCGCGGTGTCGCGCGTGAACACGGCGGCCGACAGGCCGTATTCGGTGTCGTTGGCCAGCTCGACCGCATGGGCCTCGTCGCGGGCGCGGACGATCCCGACCACGGGACCGAAGCTTTCCTCGCGGAACAGCTTCATCGCGGGCGTGACCTTGTCGACCACCGTGGCGGGCATCAGCACGCCGTCGGCGGCCCCGCCGTTGACCCGCACGGCGCCGGCGTCGAGCGCATCGGCGACCAGCGCCTCGACATGAGCGACGGTCTTCAGGTCGACCACGGCGCCCAGCGGCGTCTTGCCCGCGCGCGGATCGCCCGCCGCGAGGGTCGAGACCTTGGCCTTGAACCGCTCGACGAAGGCGTCGGCCACGGCTTCGACCACGATGATCCGCTCGGTCGACATGCAGATCTGGCCCTGGTTCATGAAGGCCCCGAAGGCGGCGGCCTTCACCGCCTCGTCGAGGTCGGCGTCGTCGAGGACGATCAGCGGGGCCTTGCCGCCCAGCTCCAGCAGGACCGGCTTCAGATGCTCGGCGCAGCGCCTGGCGATGATCCTGCCGACGGCGGTCGAGCCGGTGAAATTGACCCGGCGGACGGCCGGATGGTCGATCAGCGCGCCGACGATCTCGCCCGCGTCGGCCGGCGCGTTGGTCACCACATTGACCACGCCCTGCGGCAGTCCCGCCTCGGCGAAGGCCTCGATGATCAGGCTATGGGTGCGCGGACAGGTCTCCGAAGCCTTCAGGATCACAGTGTTGCCGCAGGCGAGCGGCGTGGCGATGGCGCGCACGCCCAGGATGATGGGAGCGTTCCAGGGCGCGACGCCCAGCACCACGCCCGCCGGCTCGCGCACCGACATGGCGATGCAGCCGGGCTTGTCGGACGGGATCACCTCGCCGGCGACCTGGGTGGTCAGGGCGGCCGCCTCGCGGACGATGCCGACGGCCAGCATCAGGTTGAAGCGCGCACAGCCCTCGTTGGCGCAGATCTATCCCATCATG
>JASGDR010000184.1:0-3763 GCA_047607095.1 Caulobacter sp. | reverse complement strand
CTGAAGCCCTGGTGGGTCTTGCCGCCGACCGGCTCGCCGGTCCGGGGGTCCATGTAGAACGTATGGAAGGTCGAGGCGTCGGGCCGCACGATGTGGCGGGCGGCCTCCTCGATGTGGCGGTCGGCGGCGATGCGGAAGGTCGGATCGCCCGTCTCGTCGCTGGCCCAGTAGAGCAGCGGGAGGTTGAGGTTGCAGTCGATGATCATCCGTCCGGCCTGCTCGGGATCGGAAAGATCGCCCCAGGCCTGGATGATGCCGGCGACCGGCAGGTAGCGGGTCATCAGGCGGCGGGCCGCGGCCAGGGCCGCCTGACGGGCGCCGATGTTTCCGGTCAGTTTCCAGCCCGCCACGCAGGACAGCGAGTAGAGGAAACCCAGGTCGTGATGGTCGACATTGACCTCGCGGTCGATGCGGTCGCGGAAGCTCTCGACCTGGCGTTCGGCGGCCTGGCGGTAGCGAGGCTCGCCGCTGGCCTCGAAGGCCAGCCATAGCATCCCGGTCCAGAAGCCGTTGGTCCACTCGGTGTTGTCCATCGGCGCATAGACCCCGCCCTCGCTGGAGGGCCTGGGGAAGGCGTCGGTGAAGAGGTCGAGGCTGACGTCGATGCGGGCCAGGACCGCGGCGATGACGGCCTCGAGCTTTTCCCGGCTCGGTCGCGGTCGCGCGAGGATCTCGTCGGCGCGTAGCAAAGGCTCGCGCGCGGTGTTGGCGGTGGTGTGAGGCATCGTCAGTTGACCTTGGCCACGTCGGCGCCGCCGAGGTCGGCCTGAAGCTTCGAGGACGCTAGAGCCGGGTCGGGCTCGGCGTCGTTGGCGGGCGGGCTCTGCAGCGGGGTGGGCGAGAGGGCGAACACCGAGGCGACCCAGAAGCCGGCCGCGAACAGGGCGATCAGCAGGTAGGTGCTGGGGAAGCCGATCAGGTCGTAGCTCTTGCCGACGATCGGCGACAGGATCGCCAGGCCCAGCGAGTGGCCGAAGCTGACGCCGACCAGATAGAGCGTCGAGGCCAGGCGGCTTTCGAAGTGGAAGGCGATGTAGCGGAAGATCGACACCACCAGGATCGGCAGCTCCAGCGAGTGCAGCATCTTCATCGCCGAGATCGGCACGGGGCCGTGCACGAGGCCCGAGCCGGCGATGCGCACGATCATGATCGCCGCGGCCAGCAGCAGGCCGTTCTTGGCGCCGATGCGGTTCACGACGAACGGGGCGACGAACAGCATGCCCGCCTCGAGGAAGATCTGGGCTGAGTTCAGATAGCCGAACATGGCCGCGCCCTGCTTGGGATCGGCGAAGTGCGAGGCGTAGAAGGCCGGGAACTGCTGGTCGTAGACGAGGTAGAGGTTCGTCACGCCCAGGATCAGCACCATGAAGCCCCAGAACTTCGGCAGCTTGAAGATGGCCATAGCGTCGGTGGCCTTCAGGGCGTCGGAGCGTTCGCGCTCGTCGGCGCTGGGCTCGATCCTGGCGAACGCCAGCAGCGGCAGCAGGACGAGGCCGGCGCACGAGGCCAGGGCGAAGTTGTAGAGCGGGTCCATGTTGAACAGCCGACCCGAGAAGAAGGCGGCGGCCGCGAAGCCCAGCGAGCCCCACAGGCGGGCGCGGCTGTATTCGAAACCGTACTTGCGGCCCACCCGGTCGACGAACGACTCCAGGGCGTAGCTGCCGGCGATGAAGGTGATCCCCAGATAGGCCCCGCCGGCGATCGCGCCCAGCAGCAGGTTGGTCTTCAGCAGCGGGCCGTAGACGAAGGCGAAGAAGGCGCCCGACAGCACGACCAGCACGCTGATCAGCCACAGGACATGCTTGCGCAGGCCCACCTTGTCGGAGACGAAGCCGTAGAGCGGCTGGGAGATCATCGCGAAGATGAAGTTGGCGGCGAAGACCACGCCGGTCTGCGCGCCGGTCAGGCCCAGGGTGCGCTTCAGCCACAGGGCCAGCAGCGAGATGCTCATGGCCTGGGCGAAGAAGTAGAAGAAGAGGAAGGCGCTCAGCAGCGCGTAGTTCTTCCGGAAACCCATGCGACACCCTCCCATCGCCGCGCCGTCCGCGCTGCGTGGCGCGGGCGGTCCGGCCGTTCGGTCATAGACCAAACTGATAACGATACCAAGCGCTTTCGCGCCGTTCGCGGCCTGCGAAGCCGGGGCTTGCATGACGCTTCTGATATCGATATCAATTACCAGCCTTCGAGCGACCCGCAAGCGAATTCGTCGATCCGTCCGCTCGGATCGCCGGTCGCGCGGGCCGGCCAAGACGCCGCGTCAGAGCGTCGACCAGGGGAGAGAGACAGGAATGCGTTCGCCCGCCCTCAGACTTCCGGCCCTGCTGGCCGCCGCGGCCCTGGGCGCGCTCGCCGCCGGCGCGGTTCGCGCGGACGACGCGCCGGGCCTCGTCATCCATCCGCTGCCGCCGGGCGGGCTGTTCTACAGCATGCACAACGACACCTTCACGGTGCGGGTCAGAAAGCCGGGCGGCCCCTGGCGCGACCTCTACGAATACACCGCCAAGGTCGATTCCGACGGGCCCAGCGACGTGTCGGTGGTGCAGTTCGACTTCACGGGCCAGGTCGAGATCGGGGTTCGCAAGAACAACGGCGACTTCAAGCGCGTGGAGGTTCGCCCCACGCGCAACGCCGTCAGGCCCAAGGTCCAGAACGGGATCGTGACCTTCACCATCGACAAGCCGCAGAACCTGTCGGTCGAGTTCGACGGCGACCGGCTGCGCAACCTGCTGATCTTCGCCGGCGCGCCGATCGCGCGGCCCGCGCCCGGCCCCGATGTGGTGTTCTACGAGCCCGGCCTGCACACGCCGCCGGGCGGCGGCCAGTATTTCCCGGTGAAGTCGGGCCAGACGATCTATGTCGCCGGCGGGGCCGTGCTGCAGGGGACCTTCAAGCCCGAGGGCGTCGAGAACGTGCGCATCGTCGGCCGCGGGATCATCGACCGCCCCGCCGACCAACTGGTGGTGCAGGACTCCAAGAACGTCACCGTCGAGGGGCTGACCTTCCTGACGCCCAAGCACGGCACGATCGCCTGCGCCTCGTCCCGCAACGTGACCTTCCGCGACTTCCGCACCCTGTCGAACGGCTCGTGGTCGGACGGGGTCAACGTCTTCGCCTGCAGCGACGTGACCGTCGAGCGGGCCTTCATCCGCACCTCGGACGACAGCGTGGCGGTCTACGCCACCCGCAAGTCGGGCAAGGGCGACACCCGCCGCGTGCGGGTGCGGGATTCGATCTTCTGGCCCGACGTCGCCCACGCGGTGTTCGTCGGCCTGCACGGCGACAGCGACAGGCCGAACGTGCTGGAGGACCTGCGTTTCGAGAACATCGACATCCTGGGCCTCGACGAGGACGACCCCGAATACCAGGGCGCGCTGGCGATCAGCGCCGGCGACAGCAACACGGTGCGAAACGTCGTCTTCGACGGGATCCGGGTGGAGCAGATCGAGGAGGGCAAGCTGTTCAACGTGCGCACGGTGTTCAACGCCAAGTACGGCACGAGCCCGGGCCTGCTGGTCGACGGGGTGACGTTCCGCGATGTCGCCTTCACCGGCGACGGCTGGCCCAGCCCCTCGACGATCTCGGGCTACGGTCCCGACCGGCCGGTGCGGAACATCCGCTTCGAGAACGTGACCATCGGCGGCGAGCGGCTGAAGGCGGCCGATCCGGCGGTGATCGAGATCGGCCCCAATGTCCAAGGCGTGAGCTTCAAGTGAGCCCGTCGTCCGCTCTCTGCTGGGCGCCGCTGAAGCGCACCGGCCGCGTG
>JASGDR010000183.1:0-22605 GCA_047607095.1 Caulobacter sp. | reverse complement strand
GGTGCCGCTGAGCGCGGTCATCGACAACATCGCCCGTCGCACCCCCGGCCGCCTGCTCGACGCGGGCCTGGAGGGGCGCAACTACCGCATCCGCTGGGCGACCACGGACGGCCGCCGCATCGACTTCATCGTCGACGCCGAGAGCGGCCGGATCCTCAGCGGCGGGTAGGGCGTGACCGCTGAGACCATGAGCGATTTCGGCGTCCGTCACGCTCTACATTTTGCTTGCGAGCCTGTTCATCCGTTTCGGGCGGGACCGTCCGAACCGGACAGGCTCTAGGGAGTTTCTGACCCCATGCGCATCCTGCTCGTCGAAGACGATCCCGATCTGTCCCGCCAGCTGAAGCTGGCCCTGGCCGACGCCGGCTACGCCGTCGATCACGCCGCCGACGGCGAGGAGGCCCAGTTCCTGGGCGAAACCGAACCCTATGACGCGGTGATCCTGGACCTCGGCTTGCCCAAGGTGGACGGGGTGTCGGTGCTGGAGCGCTGGCGGCGCGGCAGCGTGGCCACGCCCGTGCTGATCCTGACCGCCCGCGGCGCCTGGAGCGAGAAGGTCGCCGGCTTCGACGCCGGGGCCGACGACTACCTGACCAAGCCCTTCCACACCGAAGAGCTGCTGGCGCGCCTGCGGGCGCTGCTGCGGCGCTCGGCCGGCCACGCCGCGCCGAGCCTGACCTGCGGCGGCCTGCGCCTGGATCCGCGCGCGGCGCGGGCCAGCGTCAACGGCGAGCCGCTGCGCCTGACCTCGCTGGAATACCGCCTGCTGCACTACATGATGATGCACCAGGGCCGGGTGATCGGCCGCACCGAGCTGGTCGAGCACCTGTACGACCAGGACTTCGACCGCGACAGCAACACCATCGAGGTGTTCATCGGCCGCCTGCGCAAGAAGCTGGGCGCCGACCGCATCGAGACGGTGCGCGGCCTCGGCTACCGCCTGATCCCGCTGGAAGGCGAGACGGCGGGGTGACCGCGCGCGGGGGCGAGGCTTGATGCTCGACTTCCGCAAGCGTTCGCTCGTCCGGCGGCTGGTGCTGCTGGCGGCGATTTGGACGCTGGTGGTGCTGCTGGCGGCCGGGGCCTTCCTGACCGCCCAGTTCCGCGACGCGGCGATCCGGCGCTTCGACCAGTCGCTGGCGGTGCTGACCGACGACCTCTATGCCGGCTCGACGGTGGAGGACGGGGTGGTCAAGGCGCCGTTCCTGACCGACATCCGCGCCACGCGGGCCTATTCCGGCCGCTACTGGGCGATCTTCGCGCAGAAGAGCGGCGGCGGGCTGTCGGCGATCGAGCGCTCGCGCTCGCTGTTCGACAGCGACCTGATGCTGTCGACCGCCCAGATCGACCGGCTGACCGCCGATCCGGGCAAGACCCTGTTCTTCGACATGCGCGGGCCGCAGGACAAGCCGCTGCGGGCGGCGGCGATCCTGACGCGGCTGCCGGGGCATTCCGAGCCGGTGGTGTTCATCGCCGCCGAGGACCGCTCGCCGATCGACGCCGACGCCGACCGTTTCGGCAGGATCACGGCGTTCGCCTTGCTGCTGCTCGGAGCCGGCCTGATCGTGGCCATCGTCTTCCAGGTGCGGTTCGGCCTGCAGCCGATCTTCCGCCTGCGCCGCGAGATCGCCGGAGTGCGAAGCGGCAAGGCCGAGCGGCTGGCCGGACCCTATCCGGTGGAGCTGGAGCCGCTGGCCGGCGAGCTGAACGGCCTTCTGGCCCACAACCAGGAAGTCGTCGAGCGCCAGCGCACCCACGTCGGCAACCTGGCCCACGCCCTGAAGACGCCGCTGTCGGTGATGCTGACCGAGGCCAGCCAGCAGGGCGGCTCGCTGGCCGAAGTGGTCGAGCGCCAGGCCCAGACCATGCGCGAGCAGGTCGACCACCACCTGCGCCGGGCGCGGGCGGCCGCGCGTTCGCAGACCAGCGGCGAGCGCACGCCGGTCGAGCCGATCCTCGACGAACTGGCCGTGACCCTGGAGCGGATCTTCCAGGACAAGAACGGCGGACGGGGCGTGGAGATCGACTGGCGCTGCCCCGAGGACCTGTGCTTCCAGGGCGAGCGGCAGGACTTCATGGAGCTGGCCGGCAACGTCATGGAAAACGCCGGCAAGTGGTCGAAGGCCCGCATCCGCGCCGAGGCCAGGGCCGATGGCGAGGGCCGCATGCTGCTGACCGTCGACGACGACGGCCCGGGCATTCCGGCCGAGCAGAGGGCCCAGGCCCTCAAGCGCGGCCAGCGGATGGACGAGCACACGCCGGGCACCGGTCTTGGCCTGTCGATCGTCGACGAACTGGCGCGGGCCTACGGCGGCTCGGTGACGCTGGACGATTCGCCGCTCGGCGGTCTGCGGGTGGTGCTGTCGCTGCCGCGGGCGGAGGGTTAACGGTTTCGGCCGCCACCTTGGCGATAGTGCGCTGTCGCGGAGGTGGAGTATTACGGCCCGCGACCATTCGCCCAGCCTTGCCGCATTGAAAAAGCAGCGGTTTCGGAAAGTCTTAACCTCGTTCGCAACATGGTTGACGCAGCCAGGACACCCTCGTTCCCGGCGGAGATCGATGCCCGCACTCGCCGCGCATAAACTGCAGATCATCAGGACGCTGGTCGAGACCGCGCCCGATGCGGCTCTGCGCAGCCTCGAGCTCGCCCTGGCCAACGCCGGCGGGCAGGGAGCGCTGGCGACCGTGCGAGGCATGGTCGAGGACGAGACCGCCGACCGCTACGTCCGCAACACCATTCTTTCCCCCATCGCGCCGCTGTGCCAGCCGCGCGCCGAAGACCTGCCGCAGTTTCCGCGCCGGGCGCTGACGCTGCTGTGGAGGGCGCTGAAGGCCGAGGCCCCGCGCCAGGTGGCCGAGGGCGCGGCCCGCTGCAATCCCTGGGACCTCGACAACGGGGCCCCCGACGTCTTCAACGAACTGTGCAAGATCGCCGCCCGCGGCCTGCGCGATCCCGTCCGGCCGGAGTTCGAGGCCGTGGCCCAGATCTGCGACGCCGACGAGCTGGCCGATTACCTGGATCTGTCGGTGATCGTCCGCAACGCCCTGCCGCGGCTGTCGGAATGGGTCAGCCGGATGAGCGGCGAGCGCGCGGCCGCCGCCCGCCTGGCCTATCGCGACGCCTGCGCGATCAGCGACGACGCCGGGCCGCGGATGTTCGAGATGCTGGCGGCGCACCTGCCCGAGCCCTGGCGCATCCTGCGGGTGATTTCGGCGGTGATGGATCGTCCCAATGACCGTTACCTGGCCTCGTCGGAGGTCAAGGAATTCGGCGAGCGGATGCTGAGCGACATCGAGGCCAGCATCGAGCGGGTGCGCGGCTTCGACCTGTCGGGCGGCGAGGGGGCCGGCCGCGAGGCCGCCGCCGCGGCGCAGCGCGTCGCCAACCAGCTGACCGAGTTCGAGCAGGCGATCGACGTGGCCAAGGACGGCCCGTGGGGCAAGCGCCTGGCCAAGTTCAAGCAGGCCGCGGCCCAGGCGGCCGAGACGCGGATGAACGCCGCCGACAAGGAGCTGGGCCTGGCCCTGCCGCTGCGGCCGATCTCGATGATGGGCAAGATGGGCGGCGGCAAGGGCGTGCCCAAGCTGGAGGAGGCGCCGGACCAGGCCCTGGTGCGCCGCGCCACGGCCGCTCTGGCCTTCGTCGAGGACCTGCGCCCCTGCGCGGCCCAGGCCGGCTATGGCTCGACCCGGGCCAAGGTGCTGGAGAAGCTGAATCAGCGGCTGGACCAGTACATCGAGGACAGCCTGCACGTGGCCCGCACCGGCGAGGGCGGCGACCCGCAGATCGCCCGCGCCTATCTCGAGATCGCCGCCGGCTACATCGCCCACACCCGCGACGAGAAGACCGCCGAGATCGTCCGCCGCCGGGCGGTGGCGGCGATGGCGGCTTAGGAAGCCTGGGGTAAAATCGAGGCTTGTTCGGAACGGCGGCCTCAATACTTCACACCGCCTTCCTGGGCCTCGTGCCCAGGATCCATCGTTCAGCCGCTCAGACCTTTCGAGGCTGGTCGAGGTTTGAGCGGTCGCCGGCATGGGCCCTCGCCACAAGGGCGAGGGAGGCGGCTTTGGGAGCCTGGCCAGACCCGAGGCCTCGGGGAGCGACCCGGGACTTGGCGGGCGCTCCCACGCAATCTGAGCCTCACGTGTTTTTTTCACTGACGCGCGGGCCGGTCTCCGGCTAACAGCGAACCATGATCGGTTTTTGGATCGCAGCCGCCGGCCTGTCCGCCGCCGCCGCCGCCCTGGTGCTGCGGGGGGCCGCGCACGGGCTCGCGCCCGCCGGCGACGACCCGGCCCTGGCCGTCCATCGCCGCCAGCTTTCCGAGATCGACGACCTGGCCGAGCGCGGCCTGCTGGCGCAGGGCGAGCTGAAGGCCGCCCGCGCCGAGGCCGGCCGCCGGCTGCTGACCGCCGCCGACCAGGGCGGCGCCGAATGGCCCAAGGACGGGAACGGTCCACGCCGGGCGGTGGTGGCCGTCGCCGCCGTCGCCGCGCTGTCGGCCGTGGTGGTCTATGTGCTGGTGGGCGCGCCGGGGGCGGCCGACCAGCCGTTCGCCAAGCGGGTGGCCGAGTGGAAGTCGAGCGATCCGTCGACGCTGGACCCGCCGCGCATCGCCGCGGTGCTGGAGCAGGCGGCCAAGACCCGGCCCAACGATCCCGACCTCTATCGCAACCTTGCTCTGGTGCGCATCGCCGGCGGCGACGTGACGGGCGCCGGCGAGGCTCTGCGCCGGGCCGTGCGCCTGGCGCCGCAGCGCGCCGACCTGTGGACGGCCCTGGGCGAGACCTTCGTGGCCGGCGACGACGGCCAGGTCGGGCCCGACGCCCGCATGGCCTTCGTCGAGGCGCTGAAGCGCGATCCCAACGACCCTTCCGCCCGCTATCACCTGTCCAAGGCCCTGATCGCCGACGGCCGGCTGGACGAGGGCCTCGCCGGCTGGCGCGCCCTGCTGGCCGTCCTGCCGCCGGCCGACGAACGCCGGGCGATCCTGGCCGCCGAGATCGACCGCACGGTCAAGGCCGGCCGGCTGGTCGAACCGAATTCGCAGGCCGCCCAGGCGGCGGCCGACGGAGGCGTCACGCCCGAGATGATCCAGGGCATGGTCGACAGTCTGGCCGCCAAGCTGGCCGCCGATCCCGACAACGCCGACGGCTGGGTGCGGCTGGTGCGGGCCTACGGCGTGCTGGGCGACGTCGTCCGCCGGGACGCCGCCCTGAAGACCGCGACCGAGCGCTTCAAGGACCAGCCGCGCGTGCTGGCCGCCCTGCGCCAGGCCGCCGACACGCCCGCATCGAGCCCCCGATGAGCTTCCTGCCCAAATCCAGAAAGGCGCGCCGTCGCCTGACGATCCTGCTGGCGATCGCGCCGGTCGCCGCCCTGGCGGCGGGCCTGGCGCTCTACGGCATGCGGGACTCGATCTCGCTGTTCTATACGCCGGCCCAGGCCCAGGAGGCGCACGTGCCGGCCGGCCGCAAGGTGCAGCTGGGCGGGCTGGTCCAGGCGGGCAGCGTGGTCAAGCACCCGGACGGGCTGGTGGAGTTCGTCGTCGCCGACCAGAAGGCGACCAGCAAGGTGCGCTACCAGGGCGACCTGCCCGACCTGTTCCGCGAGGGACAGGGGATCGTCGCCTCGGGATCGTTCGATGAGGGCGGCGTCTTCGTCGCCAAGCAGGTGCTGGCCAAGCACGACGAGCGCTACATGCCGCGCGAGGTGGCCAAGGCCATCAAGGAGCAGGGCGAGTGGCGCGGCGAGGGCGCTCCCCCGCCTTCCTACGGTGAGGGAAAGACCGCCCGATGATCGTCGAGTTCGGCGCGTTCGCGCTCGTTCTGGCCCTGGTGCTGTCGGTGGCCCAGACGGGGCTCTGCGCCGTCGGCGGCGCACGGCGTTCGGGCGTGCTGGCGGGCGCCGGGCGGGGCGCGGCCCTGGCGGCCTTCGCGGCCCTGGCCTGCGCCTTCGCGGCTTTGATCTGGGCCTTCGTGACCTCCGACTTCTCGGTGGCCAACGTGGCGGCCAACTCCCACACCGCCAAGCCGATGCTCTACAAGGTGGCCGGCGCCTGGGGCAGCCACGAGGGCTCGATGCTGCTGTGGTGCCTGGTCCTGACCGGCTACGGCGCGGCCGTGGCGGTGTTCGGCGAGCGGCTGCCGCCGCGCCTTCGGGCCTACGCCCTGGCGGTGCAGGGGGCGCTGGGCGTCCTCTTCCTGGCCTACACCGTCTTCGCCTCGAACCCGCTGACCCGCCTGCCGGACCCGCCGGTGGAGGGGCGCTCGCTCAATCCGCTGCTGCAGGACTGGGCCCTGGCCGCCCACCCGCCGTTCCTCTACTCGGGCTATGTCGGCTTTTCGGTGGTGTTCTCGTTCGCGGTCGCGGCCCTGATCGAGGGCAAGGTCGACGCGGCCTTCGCCCGCTGGGTGCGGCCCTGGACCCTGGCGGCCTGGAGCCTGCTGACCGTCGGCATCACGCTCGGCGCCTTCTGGGCCTATTACGAGCTGGGCTGGGGCGGCTGGTGGTTCTGGGACCCGGTCGAGAACGCCAGCTTCATGCCCTGGCTGATCGGCGCGGCCCTGCTGCACTCGGCGATCGTGCTGGAAAAGCGCGGGGCCCTGCCTGGCTGGACCGTGTTCCTGGCCCTGGCGGCCTTCGGCTTCTCGATGCTGGGAGCGTTTTTGGTGCGCTCGGGCGTGCTGACCAGCGTCCACGCCTTCGCCGTCGATCCGACGCGCGGGGTGCTGCTGCTGTCGATCATGGGGATCGCGGCGGGCTTCGGTTTCCTGATGTTCGCGATCCGCGCGCCGAGCCTCAACGCCGGCGGGCTGTTCGCCCCAGTCAGCCGCGAGAGCGCGATCGTGCTGAACAACATCATCCTGTCGGCGGCGACGGCGACGGTGCTGCTGGGCACGCTCTATCCGCTGATCCGCGAGGCCATGGACGGCGAGGCCGTCTCGGTGGGGCCGCCGTTCTTCAACCTGACCTTCACGCCGCTGCTGGTGCTGGCGCTCGCCATCCTGCCGGCCGGGCCGCTGCTGGCCTGGAAGCGCGGCGATGCGCGCCTGGTGGTGCGCCGCCTGTGGCTGGCCCTGGCGGTCGCCGCGATCCTGGGCCTTGGCGCCTACGCCCTGGTCACGCCCCGCAAGGCGCTGGCCAGCCTGGGCCTGGTGCTGGGCTTCTGGCTGATCGGCGGCGCGCTGGCCGAGCTGGCCGAGCGGGTGAAGGCCTTCCGCGCCCCGTGGGCCGAGGTGCGACGCCGGGCCGGCGGCCTGCCGCGCGGCGCCTGGGGCACGACCATCGCCCACGCGGGCCTGGGCCTCTTCGTGCTGGGCGCCAGTTTCGAGACCGCCTGGCGTGTCGAGAGCGCCCAGGCCCTGAGCGTCGGCGGCAAGATCGAGCTGGGCGCCTATGTGCTGACCCTGACCGACGTCGGCACGCTGGACGGCCCCAACTACCTGGCCGAGCGCGGCGTGGTGCGTATCGAGAAGAAGGCCGGAGGCCCCAATGGCGGCTTCGTCTGCACGGCCGAGCCCGAGCGGCGGTTCTTCCCAGTCGGCGGCCAGACGACCTCGGAGGTGGCGCTGTGCCCGCGCGGCCTGGACGACCTCTACGTGGTCATCGGCGAGCGCCGGGCGGGTCCGAAGGGCGAGCCGGCCTGGCTGGTGCGGGCCTATGTCAATCCGTGGGTGCGGCTGATCTTCCTGGGCCCGCTGGTCATGGCCCTGGGCGGGGCGGTCTCGCTGTCGGACCGCCGGTTGCGGCTGGGCGTCGGACGCAAGGCCAAGGGAGCACAGGCGTGATCGCTAACCCCCTCCGGCCCTTCGGGCCACCTCCCCCAGAGGCGGAGGATCTGGCGGTGCGGACCTCAAGATGCTCCCCCGCTGGGGGAGCTGTCGCGAAGCGACTGAGGGGGATCGCGGTCGCGATGGCCGCCGTCGCCTGCATGGCGGCCGCCTCGGACCCGTCCGAACGGCTGGCCGATCCGGGGCAGGAGGCAAGAGCGCGCGAAATCTTCAAGCAGGTGCGGTGCCTGGTCTGCCAGAACGAGTCGATCGACGATTCCGAGGCCGATCTGGCCCGCGACCTGCGGATCCTGGTGCGCGACCAAGTGAAGCAGGGTCGGAGCGACGCCGAGATCCGCGCGTTCCTGACGCAGCGCTACGGCGAGTTCGTGCTGTTGAAGCCGCCGTTCTCGGCGGGCAACGCCGTGCTGTGGCTGACGCCTCTGGCGGTCCTGCTGGCCGGCGGCGGACTGATGGTCGCGCTGCTGCGCCGCCGTCGCGAGGCGCAGGGCCCGCCCGAGGCGCTGTCGGCCGAGGAGGAAGCGCGGCTGAAAGGGCTGCTCGGGGAAGAATGACACGATTGCGCCGCGATGACGCCGCAAGAAGCGCCGTGGGTGTGAAGGAAAGATAATCCTGGAACCGTTGCACGAATTGCTAGTGCAACTAGGTTCTGTTCGACAGAACCCGGCGCGGAGCGCCGCGGGTTGAGGAAAGACGAAAGATGGCTGCTCGGAAGTCAGGATTCATTGTTGGCGCCGTCGCGGGGGCGGGCGTCGCGTGCGCCGCCCTGGCGGGCGTGGGCATGCGGATGGGACCGGCCGGCGCCGCGGAGCAGGAGCCGCAGCTGGTGCGCGCTTCGACCGCCAGCGCCCCGATGTTCGCGCCGCCGCCCGGCGCGCCTCTGTCCTTCGCCGACATCTTCGAGAAGGTCTCGCCGGCCGTCGTGCAGATCGACGTGACCTCGAAGGCCGACCCGAAGGCCCGCCTGCGTATCCCGGGCCTGGAGGGCCTGCCGTTCGACATCGTGCCGCGCGGCCAGAAGCCGGGCGAGGACGGAGAGGACGCGCAAGCCGCGCCCAAGCAGCAGTCCTCGGGCTCGGGCTTCTTCATCTCGGCCGACGGCTACATCGTCACCAACAACCACGTGGTGGCCGACGCCGACACCGACGGCATCAACGTGGTGATGAAGGACGGCCGCGAACTGAAGGCCACCATCGTCGGCCGCGACGAAAGCACCGACCTGGCGGTGATCAAGGTCACCGACCCGAAGGCCAAGGGCGCGGCGTTTCCGTTCGTGAACTTCGAGAACCAGGCCCGTCCGCGCGTCGGCGACTGGGTGATCACCATCGGCAACCCGTTCGGCCTGGGCGGCACCGCCACGGCCGGCATCATCTCGGCCTATGGCCGCGACCTGGGCGACAACTCCTCGCAGTTCGTCGACTACATCCAGATCGACGCCCCCATCAACCGCGGCAACTCGGGCGGTCCGTCGTTCGACATCTACGGCCGGGTGATCGGCGTGAACACGGCGATCTTCTCGCCGACCGGCGGCTCGGTGGGCATCGGCTTCGCGATCCCGGCCGACGTGGCCGAGGCCACCGCCAAGCAGCTGATCAGCGGCGGCAAGGTGGTGCGCGGCTATATCGGCGCCCAGATTCAGCCCTTCACCAGCGAGATGGCCGAGGCGCAAGGCCTGGCCGGCACCAAGGGCGCCATCGTCGCCGACCTGGTTCCGGGCGGCCCGGCCCAGCGCGGCGGCCTGATGCCCGAGGACGTGGTCACGGCCGTCAACGGCGTGGACATCAAGAGCGGCTCGGAACTGACCCGCGAAGTCGCCAAGGCCCGTCCGGGCGAGGTGATCAAGCTGTCGGTCCTGCGCGGCGGCAAGCCCCGGGTGGTCGAGGTGCGCTCGGGCGTGCGTCCGACCGAGAAGGAACTGGCCGACAACGACAACGAGGACGGCGGCGATCAGGCCGCTCCGGCCAAGCCGGCGGCTCCCAAGGCCGAGGCCCTGGGCATGAGCCTGTCGCCGCTGGACGACGCGGCCCGCAAGGCCAACGGCATCGACAGCGCCATCAAGGGCCTGCTGATCGACGGCGTGAAGGCCTCGTCCGACGCCGGCGAAAAGGGCCTGCGCAAAGGCGACGTGGTGACCAGCGTCAACGGCGAACCGGTCACGACCGTCGCCGAGGTCAACGCCAAGGTCGAGGAAGCCAAGAAGCTGCAGCGTCCGAGCGTCAACCTGCGCATCGTCCGCGCCGGTCGTCCGACCATCGTGCCGCTGAAGATCGCGCCGTAAGCGGTCCTCACAGCGCGAACCGATCGATCCCGCCCCGGCAGATGCCGGGGCGGGATTTTTTGTATGTGACCAAGGTTTAAGGTACGCCCGCGCGCAAAGCCGGTATCCCATCGCCAACTATCGCGCTGGTCGATAGAATCGCGAGAACGTCGGTCGTTTCTCCGTCCGGACGGCGCACGAGGGGTTGGCTGATGCGTATCCTGATTATCGAAGACGATCTCGAGGCCGCCGGCGCCATGACGCACGGCCTGACCGAGGCCGGCTATCAATGCGTCCACGCGCCGGACGGCGAGGCGGGCCTGACCGAAGCCGGCAAGGGCGGCTTCGACGTGCTGATCGTCGACCGCATGATGCCCAAGAAGAACGGCGTCGAGGTGGTCTCGACCCTGCGCCGCGAGGGCGACCAGACGCCGGTGCTGTTCCTGTCGGCCCTGGGCGAGGTGGGCGACCGCGTCGACGGCCTGAAGGCCGGCGCCGACGACTACCTGGTCAAGCCCTACGCCTTCCCCGAGCTGATCGCCCGCGTCGAGGCCCTGTCGCGCCGCCGCGAGACGGGCGCGGTGGCCACGACCCTGAAGGTCGGCGAGCTCGAGATGAACCTCATCAACCGCACGGTCCATCGCCAGGGCAAGGAGATCGACCTCCAACCCCGGGAGTTTCAACTTCTGGAGTTCATGATGCGCCACGCCGGCCAGTCGGTGACCCGCACCATGCTGCTGGAGAAGGTCTGGGAATACCACTTCGACCCGCAGACCAACGTCATCGACGTACACATCTCCCGCCTGCGTTCCAAGATCGACAAGGGGTTCGACCGGGCCATGCTGCAGACCGTGCGCGGGGCGGGCTACCGGCTCGATCCGTAGGCGGCCCGCCGGACCCGTGTTAGGCTGAGGGCCATGAACAAGCCGTCCAAGCCCGTTCCGGACGACGAGGTCGACGACGGCCTCGGCCCGATCCCCTCCGAGGAGGAGATGGAGGCCTGGATCGTTCGCAACCGCGACGCCATCAACGAGTCGATCATCGAGGCGGATCGGGAGTTCGCCGAGGGCAAGGCCGAGCCCTGGGATACGGATGAAATGCTGGGCGACCTGCGTGCCAAGTACGCAAAGCTTCGCAAGGGCTAGATGGCCGGGCTCCTGGTCGTTCGATCGGCGGAGGCTAAACGGGACCTTCGCGGTCTCTACGTGTGGATCGCCACGGATAGCGGGCAGGAACGGGCCGAAGCCGTCATCGCCCGGATCGAGGCTGCTCTCAGACGTTTGGCCCGCCGTCCGCTTCTGGGTAGGCTTCGCCCCGATTTCGCAAACGAGCCCAGGGCCTTTTCGGTTCGTCCCTGGCTGGTCGTCTATCGTCCATTGCCTGATGGGGCCGGCATTCGGATCATCCGCATCCTCGACAGCCGCCAAGACACCGCCGCCCTGATGGGCAAGAAGAGCTAGACCCATGCGCCTGCCGCGCCTCGTCCGATCCACGCCGTTCCGGCTGACCCTGCTGTTCCTGGCCCTGTTCGCGGCCGCGGCGACGGCCTTCCTCGGCTATATCTACATCGCCACAGCCGGCGAGGTGGACCGCCGCGCCGACGCCGAGATCACGCGGGAGATGGAGAGCCTTGAGGCCGCCTATCGCCAGGGCGGGGTCAACGCCCTGAACCAGACCCTGGTCGAGCGGGCCATCGGCGAGCGGCCGTTCCTCTATTACCTGGCCGGCAAGGACGGCAAGCGGATCACCGGCTCGATCGAGGAGTCGCCGATCGACGACTTCACCGGCACGGGTCCGACCTGGCGCAGCTTCACCCTGACCGAGACCGACCTCGACGGCGCGCCCGTGCGGCGCTCGGCGCGCGGGGTGCAGGAGCGCCTCTCCGGCGGCGAGATCCTGTTCGTCGGCGCCGACGTCGCCGAGTCCCAGGGCTATGTGATGAAGATCGTCCGGGCCCTTTGGGGCGCGGGCGCGCTGGTCATCATCCTGGGCCTGGCCGGCGGGGTGCTGATCAGCCGCAACGTTTCCCGCAGCATGCAGGGCCTTGTCGATGTGGTGAACGCCGTGCGCTCGGGCGACCTGCACGCCCGCGCCAAGCTGCGCGGCACGCGCGACGAGTACGACGAACTGGCCGAGGGCCTGAACGACATGCTCGACCGCATCGAGCGGCTGATGGGCGGCCTGCGCCACGCGGGCGACGCCATCGCCCACGACCTGCGCAGCCCCCTGACCCGCCTGCGCGCCCGCATGGAGGTGGCCCTGATCGACGCCGAGAACGGCAAGGGCGATCCGGTGGCCGCGCTGGAGACGGCGCTGATGGACGCCGACGGGGTGCTGAAGACCTTCAACGCGGTGCTGGCCATCGCCCGCCTGCAGGCGGCCGGCCAGGCTCCCGACCAGAAGACCTTCGACGCCAGCGACCTGGCCGGCGACATGGCCGAGCTCTACGAACTGTCGTGCGAGGACAAGGGGCTGGACTTCAAGGCCGAGGTGACGCCGGCCCTCAGCCTGCGCGGCAACCGCGAGTTCATCGCCCAGGCCCTGGCCAACCTGCTCGACAACGCCATCAAGTACACCCCCGAAGGCGGGGCGATCATGATGCGCCTGCGCCGCCGCTCGTCGGGCGAGCTGGAGTTCTCGGTCACCGACACCGGCCCCGGCGTGCCCGAGGCCGACCGCGCCCGCGTCGTCCAGCGCTTCGTGCGGCTGGAGAACAGCCGCAGCGAGCCGGGGGCGGGTCTTGGCCTGTCGCTGGTGCAGGCGGTGGCCGCCTCGCACGGCGGCCGCCTGGAGCTGGCCGAGGGACCGGGCGAGTACAACGGCATGGGCCCGGGCCTGCGCGTTGCCCTGGTGCTGCCGCGGGTGGAGTAGGGGGCGACCAGGCGGCCGCGTTCAGATGCTCCCCCTTTGGGGGAGCTGTCGCGTAGCGACTGAGGGGGTCTGTGCGGCATAGACCCGCGCTACCTTCTCCGGCCCTCTGGGCCACTTCCCCCAGAGGGGGAGGATCTGTTCCACTTGACCCGACGCCGAAGCGCGTTCGTCCCAGCCCTCGCCCGATACGTTCAAGCCCGTCGCCCGGCCCTTGAGCCACTGTGCGCCTCGTTCGGGGAGGCGACGCGCCGCCCCGACTGATCGATGCAGAGGGCGACCGATGACCACTCCTTCCACCGACGACGGCGCCTCGCGCCGCGACGTGCTGACCGCGGGCCTCGGCCTGGCGGCCTTCGCGTTCGCGCCGCCCTTCGCCGCGGCCACGGCCGCGCCTCTTTCCTCCCACGGAGCCATGACCATGAGCAGCGGTTACGTCACGACCAAGGACGGCGTGCAGATCTACTACAAGGACTGGGGTCCCAAGACCGCCCAGCCGATCGTGTTCCACCACGGCTGGCCGCTGACGGCCGACGACTGGGACAACCAGATGATGTTCTTCTACGCCCAAGGCTTCCGGGTGATCGCCCATGACCGCCGCGGTCACGGCCGTTCGACCCAGACCGACATCGGCAACGAGATGGACACCTACGCCGCCGACGTCGCGGCCCTGACCGACCATCTCGACCTGAAGAACGCCATCCACGTCGGCCACTCCACCGGCGGCGGCGAGGTGATCCACTACGTCGCCCGCGCCAAGCCGGGCCGCGTGGCCAAGGCCGTGCTGATCGGCGCCGTGCCGCCGATCATGGTCAAGAGCGACAAGAACCCGGGCGGCCTGCCGATCGAGGTGTTCGACGGCTTCCGCGCCGCCACCGCCGCCAACCGCGCCCAGTTCTTCTACGACGTGCCGGCCGGCCCGTTCTACGGCTTCAACCGTCCGGGCGCGAAGGTCGACCAGGGCGTGATCTGGAACTGGTGGCGCCAGGGCATGACCGGCAGCGTCAAGGCCCACTACGACTGCATCAAGGCCTTCTCCGAGACCGACTTCACCGACGACCTCAAGAAGGTCGACGTGCCGGTGCTGGTGCTGCACGGCGAGGACGACCAGATCGTGCCGATCGCCGACAGCGCCCTGCTCTCGGCCAAGCTGGTCAAGAAGGGTACGCTGAAGACCTATCCGGGCCTGCCGCACGGCATGTGCACCACCCACCCGGAGATCATCAATCCGGACCTGCTGGCCTTCTTCAAGGCTTAAGCCCGCGAAGACGAAAAAGGGGCGGGCCGCCATGCGGTCCGCCCTTTCCACGTTCACGGCCGCGCTCTAGCGTCTGCGTCGCAAATCAGCGCGAGGCGACCGGATGCGTGGACTGAAGATTTCGACCCTGGCCGCCGTCGCGGTCCTGGCGGCGAGCGCGGCCCAGGCGGCCGAGACCAAGATCGTCACCGCCGCGCGGCTGCTGGACGTGGCCACCGGCCGCTATGTCGACAAGCCGGTGGTGCTGGTGGTCGGCGGGCGGATCACCGCGGTCGGCAAGGCCGGCGAGGTGGCGATCCCGCAGGGCGCCGAGACGATCGACCTGCCGGGCGCGACCCTGCTGCCGGGCCTGATCGACATGCACGTGCACCTGGACGCCTCGCCCGTCTACGGCGGCTACAACTCCCTGCAGTTCAGCGACGCGTTCTGGAGCGTCACCCAGACCGCCAACGCCAAGGCCACCCTGAACGCCGGCTTCACCACCGTGCGCAACGTCGGCGCCGACCGCTTCAACGACGTGGGCCTGCGCGAGGCCGTCGACGAGGGCGTCGTGCCCGGGCCGCGCATCGTCACGGCCACCTACGCCATCGGCGCCACGGGCGGGCACTGCGACAGCACTTTCTTCCCGCCCTCGATGGACCAGAAGGCCCCCTACAACATCGACAGCCCCGACGAGGCCCGCAAGGCGGTGCGGACGCTGAAGAAGTACGGCGCCCAGGTGATCAAGATCTGCGCCACCGGCGGCGTCTTTTCGCGCGGCGACGAACCTGGCCAGCAGCAGCTGACCCTGGCCGAGATGACCGCCGTGGCCGACGAGGCCCACATGGCCGGCCTGAAGGTCGCCGCCCATGCCCACGGCGCGGCCGGCATCAAGGACGCCATCCGCGCCGGCATCGACACCATCGAGCACGCCAGCCTGGTCGACGACGAGGGCGTCAAGCTGGCCGTCCAGAAGGGAACCTGGTTCTCGATGGACATCTACAACACCGACTACACCCAGTCCGAAGGCCGCAAGAACGGCGTGCTGGAGGACAACCTGCGCAAGGACCGCGACATCGCCGAGGTGCAGCGGGAGAACTTCCGCAAGGCCCTGAAGGCCGGCGTGAAGATGATCTACGGCACCGACGCCGGGGTCTATCCGCACGGCGACAACGGCAAGCAGTTCGCCGTCATGGTTCGCTACGGCGCCACGCCCCTGCAGGCGATCCAGGCCGCCACCGTCAACGCCGCCCAGGCCCTGGGCCGCGAGAAGGACGTCGGCCAGGCCACCCCCGGCCACTATGCCGACCTGATCGCCGTGAGCGGCGATCCGCTGGCCGACGTGACGGTGCTCGAGCAGCCGGTGTTCGTGATGAAGGGCGGCCAGGTGGTGCGGAAGTAGCGGGGCTGTTTCCCAAGGTCAGGACCGGGCGCTACGTCCCGCCGGGAGGCCGGCGAGGCGTCCCGTCCCTTTTCAGAACTGCTTGCGCAGGCGCAGGCTGATCTGCCGCCCGACCTTGTCGAGATAGTCCTTCTGATAGGTCTGCGGAGTTCGGCCTTGCGCGTCGCGCACGCGCGGCTTGGCGTTGAACAGGTTTTCGACGCCGAGCGTGAGCATGACGCCTTTCAGCTGGGGATAGCGCTTCACCCAGGTCCTGCGGTTTCCGAGGCTGGCGAAGCCGCTGAGGCTCACGGTCGACAGCGCGTCGAAGTGGATGTCGTCGCCCGATGCGCCGCCGTCCACCACGGTCGCCGCCTTCCAGCTCATCCGTCCCACGAGCCCCATGCCGTCCTTGGCGAGGTTGGCCTGCAGGTTGGCCTCATGGCGCGGCGCGCCGCCCGCCCGGCCCAGCGACGCGCCGCCCAGCAGGTCCAGGGGGGCCAGGCCGTCGCGGATCACCACCTCGTTGCGCAGCCTCCAGGTGTGGTTGAACGTCACCTGCAGATAGCCCGAGCCGCCCGGCGGCGGCTTCCGGGCGGGCGCGCCCTTCGTCGTCGGGGGCGGACCGCCCCATCGCTTGGAATAGAACAGGCCCCAGCGCAGTTCCTCGGTGTCGGCATGGGCCAGATTGACCGGCCGGGTGTCGACCGCGGTCAGACGGCCTTCGGCGTCGCGCGTGAACCGGTCGGGGAAGGCCGCCTCCAGCTCGGGAGAAACGGCCGGAAACGAGGCGATCTGATTATCGATGCGGGTGGCGGTGTAGGAACCGCTGAACGACAGGCTGCGCTCGGCGAACGGCTTGTAGTTCAGGCTCAGCCGCGTCACCCGCCGGCTATCGGGGACCAGGTGGGGGTTGCCGCCTTCCGTGACGGTGACGATCACGGTCTGGCCGGTCGCCAGGTCGTACATCGACCGGTTGGGTGTCTGCATCACCGGGTCGCCCAGTTGCTGCGGCGTCGGCTCGCGCTGTTCGCCGCCGTAGTTGGCCGTCAGGGTCAGGCGCGGCAGAGGAGACCAGGAAACCCCGCCGCTCGCCGTGACCAGGCCGCCGATGTCGGAGATCCGTTCGTACTGCGCGTCGCCCCTCAGGGAGACGTCGCCCAGCTTGGCGAGCGGTCCGCCGTCGCGGCGCGTCAGCGGCAGGTCGAGGCTGGATTGAGCCGTCGCGCGGTTGCGGACGAGGTCACGCCTGTCGGCGACGCCCGATCGCAGGCTTTCGGATTCGATCTCGCGGCTGTCGAAGGCGGCCTTGACCGTGACGCGCAGGCGACCGGCCGGCAGTTCGGCCAGCGGGCCGGCCAGGATCAGTTCGGCCTTGGCGTTGGTGGCGGTCGAGCGGGCGGTGTCGTCGGGGGCGCGACGCAGCAGGTCGGCGGGGATGGCGCCGAACGGATTTACGGCGGGATCGCCCGCCGCCACCGCCGCGCGGAAGGCCGTGAGGTCCAGCCCCCGGGCCGTGCGGGTGTCGCTGCTGGACCGGTCGGCGGCGCCGACGAACGTCCAGTTGAAGCCCCTGGCCATGCCCTGGGCGGCGATCCCGACCTCGGCCCTGCGGGTCTCGACCGTGCGCCGCATCGCGTCGGGCATGTCGAAATAGCGATAGAGCACGACGTCCTGGGCGAACGGCGAAAACGGGTTTCCGGCCGGCAGCGACAGCATCGCGGTCGGCAGTCCCAGGTGGCTGACATTGTTGGACGCGTTCAGGGCGCCGCTGAACGTCGTGGTGACCATGGGGCCGAAATTGCGGCTGTAGGTTCCCTGGATCGAGCCCTCGTCGACACGTGGCAGGAGGGTCTGCGAGGCGGTCAGATCGTCGGTCGCCGCACGGCCGGCGCCGGCGGCGAAGTCGGCCAGGTCGGGCGCGCCGTCAGCGGCCGAGGCGGGGACCGCGGCGATGCTCACCAGCGAGCCGGCCAGGGCGGAAAGCGCCGGATCGATCTCGCCGTCCGCTCCGGCGCCCACGACATTGCCCCGCAGGTCATAGGGGGCGCCGGAGTCGCGGACGATGTTCCGCTCCTGCTCGTAGAGCGGCGAGGTGTGGGCGTAGCGCAGGTCCAGCGTCCGTCGGGTCTTGTCGTCGACCTTGAAGAGCGTGGCCCGCACGTCGCCGGCGGCGCGGCCGCCGTCGGTGTCCCAACGCCTCTCCGCCTGATCGGTCCAGGCCTTGAAATTGTTCTTGAGCTTGAAGTTCACCAGCTTCTGGGTCGCGGGGTAGCCGTAGGCCAGGCTGGCCTCTTCGGGCAGGATCTCGATCTTCAGCAGCGCCTCGGTGGGGATGGCGCCGGTTTCCTGCTCGCTGGCGGTGCGCTGGCCGTTGATCAGCCTGATGGGAGGCCCGTCGCCGCGACTGCTGCGCGTCAGGGGCTCGATCTGCGCCATCAGCTCGGCGATGCTGCCGGCGCCGTAGCTGCCGATAGCCTCCTCGTCGAGCACCAGTTCGGGCGTGATCGGCGTCTGGGTGCTTCCCCGCTCGCGGCCCTCGACGATCACGCCGTCCACGATGTTGGGGTCATCGGCCCCGGCCGGTTCGCCGCAATCCGGCCGGGGCGTCTGCTCCGTCGATGCGGAGGGCGCCGCCTCGACGGGTCGCGCCGCCCCGATCGTCGCCACGAGCACGAAGCTCCGCAGAAATACGCCGCTCCACCCCATCGTCACCCCCGGTCGAACTCGGCCCGAGGGGCCGGTTCGTCACTGAAAACCGCCTGCGAATTTTGACGCGCGTCGGCGGTCGCCGCCGCGATCAAGGCGGCGTCGGGCGCGGACTGGGTCAGCGTTCGTTTAAGTTAGAATTAAAGTTGCGGAGGTCGGATCTTTAAGTCAAGATTAAAGACGAGGCAGGATCGACAGACCCGAAGGACCCCGATGAGCAAGGATGACATCGCCCGTTTCCGTCGACTGTGCGGCCAGTATCGCTGGCTGGCGGTGGGCGTGGTCGTCATCGCCGGCGGAGTGCTGGCGACGTTCACGCTCATCGTTCCCGTGCTGCTGGGGTGGCTTGGCCCGTTCCGGCATCTGCGCGCCTACGTGCTGCCGGCCCTGGTCACGAACCTGCCCTATGTCTGCTACCTCTGGGGCGTATGGGCCATCGGCGCCGCGATGGGCGACATCGCCAAGGGACGGCTGATCCAGCCCGCCCTGGCCTCGGCCTTGCGGCGCGTCGGCGTGGCGCTCACGGTCGGCGGCGTCGCCTGCGTCTTCATAAGTCCAGGCCTGGCGCGGCTGGTCGGAAACGTCCCGATCCGCTATCTGCGGGTGGACGTGCCGAGCATCACCCTGGCGATGATGGGCGTGGCCTTGTTCCTGCTGGGCCGGGTCGTCGACCAGGCCAATCGGGTCCAGTCCGAACTTGACGAGATGCTCTGATGCCCGTTCGGGTCACCCTCGACACCCTGATCGTGCGCAAGGGGCTGAAGGCCAAGGATCTGGCCGCCCAGGTCGGGCTGAGCGAAACCCAGCTTTCGCTGTTCCGGTCGGGCAAGATCAAGGGCATCCGCTTCCGGACGCTGGCGCGACTGTGCGCGGCGCTGGAATGCAGGCCCGCCGATATCCTGGACTACGACTTCGACCCCGCGGACCTGACGGCGCCGGACGACCTTGAATAGGCGACCTGGCGTAGGCGATCGGGCGGGCGCCCGGCCCGCCGTGGGGCCCATGGTCCCATCTCACGCGCAAAACTCGACCGCCGATATGCCGTTTCGTCTCGATTTTCCGTTCACCTGAGCCGTAACCCCGCCTATTGCTGCCCCTTCCTGTGCGTTCCCCGGGGGCTTCATGTTCGATACGCGTTTTGGTCGCCGCGCCGCGGCCCTGGCTTCGACCGCCGTGCTGGCGGCCCTGTTCGCTCCCGCCGCCGTGGCCGGCGAGGCCTATCGGACGCCGCCGGCGCCGATCGCCCAGATCCTCGACGCCGCCCCGACCCCGGGCGTGACCCTCAGCCCCGATCGCAAAACCCTAGCCGTGCTCGGCCGCGAGAACCTGCCGCCGATCCGGGCCGTGGCCGACCCGATCCTGCGCCTGGGCGGCTATCGCCTGAACCCGCGCACCAACGGCCCGATCGAGGCCCGCACCACCTGGATGAACAGCCTCTCGTTCGAGGACGTGAAGACCGGCGCCGTGCGCAAGGTGGCGCTGCCTGCCGGGGCGCGCTTCATCGAGACCCGCTGGTCGGCCGACGGCCGCCACCTGGCCTTCGTGATGGAGGCCCAGACGGGCCTGGAGCTGTGGGTCGCCGACCTGCAGACGGCCGCGGCGCGCAGGCTGACCGGCCCGGTGCTGAACGCCGCCTTCGGGGCCGGCTACGACTGGCTGCCCGACGACAGCGGCCTGCTGGTGCGCCAGATCCCGGCCGGACGCGGCGCGGCCCCGGCCGAGCCGGCGGCGCCGGAAGGCCCGACCGTGCAGCAGTCCGCCGGCCGCACGGCCGCCATCCGCACCTATCAGGACCTGCTGACCAGCGCCCATGACGAGGTGCTGTTCGACCACTATTTCACCAGCCAGCTGACCCGCGTGGCCCTGGCCGACGGCGCGGCGACCCCGGTGGGCGCGCCCGGCGTGATCAACGGCTTTGCGACCTCGCCCGATGGCCGCTACCTGCTCGTCACCCGCCTGAAGCGCCCCTACAGCTACCTTGTGCCGGCCGGCCGCTTCCCCACCGAGATCCAGGTGCTGGACGCCGCCGACGGCAAGCTGGTCAAGACCCTGGTCGACCGTCCGCTGGCCGACAACCTGTCGTCGGCCTTCGACGCGGTGGTGGCCGGTCCCCGCAACGCCGAATGGCGCGCCGACGCCCCCGCCACCCTGGTCTGGGCCGAGGCCCAGGACGGCGGCGATCCGAAGAAGAAGGTCGAGGTCCACGACCGCGTGCTGATGCAGGCCGCGCCGTTCGACGCCGCCCCGACGACCCTGGTCGACCTCGACCTGCGCTACGCCGGGATCGACTGGGGTCGCGGCGACTTTGCTCTGGTCACCAGCCGCTGGTTCGACAACCGCAAGGAAAAGCGCCTGGCGGTCGATCCCTCGAAGCCCGGCGCGGGCCGCCTGCTGCTCGAGCGCAACTACCAGGACCGCTACGGCGATCCGGGTGATGCGGTGAGCCGCCGCAACGCCCAGGGCGAGCCGGTGTTGCACTTCACCCCGGACGGCAAGGGCCTGTTCGTCACCGGCGAGGGCGCCACGGCCAAGGGCGAGTTCCCGTTCGTGGGCGTGATGAACCTGGCCGACGGCAAGACCTCGCGCATCTGGCAGGCCAAGGCCCCGTACTACGAGGCCCCGGTGGCCCTGGCCGACGAGGCCGGCAAGACCCTGATCACCCGCCGCGAGAGCAAGGACGAGGTTCCCAACTACTTCGTCAAACCCCTCAAGGGCGGAAACGGGAAAGCGCTGACCAGCTTCGCCGACCGCGCCCCGCAGTTCGCCGGCGTCACCAAGCAGACCATCACCTACAGCCGCGCCGACGGGGTGAAGCTGTCGGGCGACCTCTATCTGCCGGCCGGCTACGACAAGGCCAAGGACGGCCCGCTGCCGATGCTGATGTGGGCCTATCCGGAAGAGTTCACCGACGCCTCGGTGGCCGGCCAGACGGTGGACGCGGGCAACCGCTTCACCCGTCCGGGCGGCGCCAGCCACCTCTTCCTGCTGACCCAGGGCTATGCGGTGCTGGACGGTCCGGGCATGCCGATCATCGGCAAGGACGGGGCCGAGCCCAACGACAGCTATGTCGAGCAACTGACCGCCGACGCCAAGGCCGCGGTCGACGCGGTGGTGGCCATGGGCGTCGCCGACCGCGACCGCATCGCCGTGGGCGGCCACAGCTACGGCGCGTTCATGACCGCCAACCTCCTGGCCCACACCGACCTCTTCCGGGCCGGCATCGCCCGCTCGGGCGCCTACAACCGCACCCTGACGCCGTTCGGCTTCCAGTCGGAGCAGCGCACCTACTGGCAGGCGACCGACACCTATACGAAGATGAGCCCGTTCACCTACGTGAAGCAGATCAACGAGCCGATCCTGCTGATCCACGGTGAGGCGGACGATAATTCCGGCACCTTCCCGATCCAGAGCGAGCGCTTCTACGCCGCGCTGAAGGGGGCGGGGGCCACCGTGCGCTACACCGTGCTGCCCTACGAGGCCCACGGCTATCGCGCCCGGGAGTCGGTGATGCACACCCTGTGGGAGATGACCGACTGGATGGACCGCTACGTCAAGAACGCCCCGCCGCGCGCTTCGGCGCCGACAGCCGCCCAGTAAGGACCAGCCGCCGGTGATCCGCTTCGAAGCCGTCTCCAAGACCTACCCCGCCGCGCGCGGCGTGACGGGTCATGCCGCCCTGCGCGAGGCCTCGCTCGAGGTCGCGCGTGGCGAGGTGTTCGGGGTCATCGGCGCCTCGGGGGCCGGCAAGTCGACCCTGATCCGCCTGATCAACGGCCTGGAGCTGCCCACGGGCGGCAAGGTGGTGGTCGACGGCGACGACGTGGCGGCGCTGGACGTGGCGGGCCTTAGGGCCCTGCGCCGGCGGGTGGGGATGATCTTCCAGCACTTCAACCTGCTGTCGTCCAAGACCGTCGAGCAGAACGTCGCCTTCCCGCTGAAGCTGGCCGGCCGGGCGCCGGCGGAGATCAAGGCGCGGACGGCCGAGCTGCTGGCCCGCGTGGGCCTGTCGGACCACGCGGCCAAGTATCCGGCCCAGCTGTCGGGCGGCCAGAAGCAGCGGGTGGGCATCGCTCGTGCTCTCGCCACCGCGCCGAAGATCCTGCTGTGCGACGAGGCCACCAGCGCGCTCGATCCGGAGACCACCGAGCAGATCCTGGCCTTGATCTCCGACCTCAACCGCGAGCTGGGCCTGACCATCGTGCTGATCACCCACGAGATGGACGTGGTGCGCCGCGTCTGCGACCGGGTGGCGGTGCTTGAGGGCGGCCGGGTGGTCGAGCAGGGGCCGGTGGAGGAGGTGTTCCTGCATCCGGCCAGCGACACGGCCCGCCGTTTCGTGGGCGAGGCCGAGAACGGCTC
>JASGDR010000182.1:0-7867 GCA_047607095.1 Caulobacter sp. | reverse complement strand
CCCAAGGCCGACCCCTGGGCCAGCGCGCCCTCGCGCCTGCTGGGCTTCCGCATGAACGCCCCTCGGGCGGCCATGGCCCTGCCGCTGACGGTGGACGGGGCTAAGGTTCCGCTGCTGGTGGGTCTGGCCGCGAGCGCCGGCGACGACTGGGCCTGGGACATCACCGTCGAGGACGGCCGGGCGCTGGACGACGTCGACGTGCTGCCCGGCGTCTATGGCCGCGATCCGCTCTACGTGTTCGAGGGCGGCGACGTGCGCGAGTTCGACTTCACGCCGAAGGTCGGCGGCGGCGCCCATGGCGCGGCGTCGGACGGGGCGATCCTGTCGCCGATGCCGGGCAAGGTGGTTTCGGTGGCGGTGGCGGCCGGCCAGGCGGTGACCAAGGGCCAGACGCTGCTGGTGCTGGAGGCGATGAAGATGGAGCACGCCCTGGCCGCGCCCTTCGACGGCGTGGTGGGCGAGCTGTCGGCCGTGGCCGGCGGCCAGGTGGCCGAGGGCGTGGTGCTGGCGCGGCTGGACGCGGTGGGTTGATCGGTTCTTAAAAACCGGAAAATCCCCGCGAAAGCGGGGACCCAGGCTTTTTCTGCAACCCACCGCGCTCGACGATAAAACACCTGGGTCCCCGCTTTCGCGGGGATTTTACGGGTAAGGAGCGGGGCTCGCCGAGCCTTCCGCTCGCCGCTGCGCCGCGCTAAATCGGCCTCATGGCTCTGCACATGATCAAGCTGGTCGTCGGCTGCGACAACATCGACGAACTCGTCGCCTGGCACGACGAGGGGCGCCCGTGGGTGATGCACACCCGGATGACGCCCAAGCGCATCGACGAGATCCTCGACGGCGGCTCGCTGTATCGCGTGTTCAAGGGACAGGTGCTGTGCCGCCAGACCATCCTGGCGATCGACACGGTGGGCGAGGGGCAGAACGCGCGCTGCGAGGTGACGGTGGATCCGACCATCGTCCGCGTCGCGCCCCAGCCGCGCCGGGCTTTCCAGGGCTGGCGCTACCTGAAGCCGGAAGACGCCCCGCCGGACCTGACCGAGGGCGAGGCCGCCGACATGCCGCCGGAACTGGCTCGCCAGCTCCGGGAGCTCGGCGCCTGGTGATCGCTTAGCGATCCATCAACCCAAGGGTGCGACGTTTTGCTCTCCGATCCCGAGGGAGAGCGAAGATGCGGCTGGCTTACGTGGCGCTGGGCATGGGTCTGCTGTTCCTGGCGATGGTGATCGCCGTCGGACTGGCCCTGGCGGTGAAGGTCTGACGGCCGCGCCTCAGGCGTCCATATTGTCGATCAGGCGGGTCTTGCCCAGCCACGCGGCGACCAGCAGCCGGGCGTTGGCCCCGGTGAGGGCGTCTGGGCCCAGGCGCGACAGGTCGTCGGCGTCGCGGAAATCGAAATAGTCCACCTGGCGGAAGCCGGCGGCGGTCAGGGCGGCCTTGCCGGCGGCCTCGGCGGTCTCGACGCGCTCGCCCGCTCGCACGGCGGAGATGGCGGCCGTCATGGCGTTCGGCAGGGCCACGGCGGCGGCGCGTTCCTCGCTCGTGAGGTAGGCGTTGCGCGAGGACAGGGCCAGGCCGTCCTCGGCCCGGGCCGTGGGGGCTCCGACGATCTCGACGGGCAAATCAAGGTCGCGGGTCACGCGGCGGATGACCTGGAGCTGCTGGTAGTCCTTCTCGCCGAAGACGGCGATGTCCGGCTCGGCCTGGATCAGCAGCTTGGTGACCACGGTGGCGACGCCGCCGAAGAACTGCGGGCGGGCCGCGCCTTCCAGCGGCTCGGAAACGCCGGTCAGGTTGATGCTGGTGGCGAAGCCCTCGGGGTACATCTCCGCGCCGTTCGGCGCGAACAGCAGGTCGCAGCCGACGCTTTCCAGCAGCTGCGCGTCGCGGGCCTCGCCGCGCGGATAGGCGTCGAAGTCCTCGTGCGGGGCGAACTGCTTGGGATTGACGAAGACGCTGGCCACGGTGCGCTTCGCCCGGGTCTGGGCCAGGCGCACCAGCGACAGATGGCCCTCGTGCAGCGCGCCCATGGTGGGGATCAGGGCGACCTTCTCGCCGGCGGCCTTCCAGGCGCGGACTTCGGCGCGCAGCTCGGCGACGGTGCGGACGATACGGGTCATGGAGAACTCTGCTGCAACGCAAAACGAGCGTTCGGACGGGGTCGGCTTATGGCCGATATGGGACATCAGGTCCACCTGCGACACCGAGTCTGTGGACGCCGGGCGCCATAAGATTGACGCTTCGCTCGCGCAGGGCGTTTCATGCGCGTTAAGATTTTGGTTAGATTCGCCGAGTCGGGCGGAACGAAGGATGAAGCCTATGGCCGAAACGCGCGTGATCGTCGTCGGCAACGAAAAGGGCGGGGCCGGCAAGTCCACCATCGCTATGCATCTGATGACGTCGCTGCTGTACGGCGGCGCCCGGGTGGCGATCATGGACCTGGACCTGCGCCAGTGCACCAGCATGCGGTTCTGCGAGAACCGCGTAGCCTGGCTGGCCGGCAACGACGTCAAGCTGCCGATGCCGCAGACCTTCCGTCTCAGCGAGGACGACATCGCCCTGGCGGCGTCGTCGGAGAGCGAACAGGTCGCCGCCTTCGAGAAGGCGTTCCTGGCCGCGCGCGAGGTCGCCGACTTCGTGCTGATCGACACCCCTGGGGGCGACACCCAGATCTCGCGCATGGCCCACGGCCTGGCCGATCTGATCGTCACCCCGATGAACGACAGCTTCGTCGACTTCGACATGCTGGGCCATGTCGACCCGGTGACCATGGAGCTGCAGAAGCCCAGCCTCTACTCCCAGACGGTGTGGGAGGCCCGCAAGGCCCGCGCCATGGCCGGCCAGCGCCAGCCGCTGGACTGGGTGGTGCTGCGCAACCGCCTGGCCACCACCGAGGCTCGTAACCGCAAGCGCCTGGAAGACCGCCTGACGGCCCTGGCCAAGCGGGTCGGCTTCCGCATGGGCCCCGGCCTGCGCGACCGCGTGATCTATCGCGAGCTGTTCCCGTTCGGCCTGACCATCGCGGATCTGTCGACCCAGGTGCGCCCGGTGCCGGTGTCGCTGCAGCACCTGGCCGCGCGCCAGGAACTGCGGGCGCTGATGCACTCGCTTGGCCTGGCGGCGTTCTCGGGCGAAACTCTGCTCGCCGCCCAGTAATTCGGGGCGGCGGCGGGTCCGCTGATGCTCTTCTATCTGATCCTCGGCGGCGTGGTCGTCGCCTGGCTGCTGTGGGGCAAGCGCAAGCCGCTGCTGGCCGGCGAGGGCTGGCGCGTCGGCGCGGGCGTGGCCTCGGCCGCGGCGTTCGCCGCGGCGGCCTATGCCGGCGTGCGCAGCCAGTGGCCCGCGACCCTGGCCCTGTGCGTTCTGGGTCTGTGGTGCGCCACCTCGGCCCGCCAGCGGCCGATGGTCCGCAAGGCGGCCGAGCCGCGGCAGGCGCAGCTGTCGGCCGCCGAGGCGCGCTCGATCCTGGGAGTCGACGCCCAGGCCGGCGCCGACGAGATCCAGGCCGCCTACGCCCGGCTGATCCGCCTGGCCCACCCCGACAAGGGCGGTACGGCCGGTTTGGCGGCGCAGCTCAACGCCGCGCGAGACCGGTTGCTGAAGGGGCGGTGAGGGGGCGAAAACCTCGTCCTTCGACAAGCTCAGGATGAGGTTTTTCTAGCGCCGTCGACGCCGGAGATCTTCGCCCTGCGGCCTGCCTTGGTCCTCATCCCGAGCTTGGCGAAGGACGAGGGCCACGCACATGGCCAAGGATGCGCCCAAAGAAAAAGCCGGCGACCGCGAGGTCGCCGGCTTTCTTGTGTCTGGCTCCGGGCTCGGATCAGCGCGGGGCGATGACCATGCAGGGCTGGCGCTTGGCGGTGATGGCCGAGCAGGCGGCGCGGGCGGCGTCGGCGGTCATGCCCTGGAACTGGGCGCGGAAGGCCCCGCCGGCGGCGCCGACCACGGCGCCCTCGGCGTCGGCGACGGCCTTGGCGAAGCGGTCGCGCACGATGCCGAGCTGCTTGTTGGCCAGGCTCTTGGACTGGAAGGCGCCGACCTGGACGCTCCATTCGCCCTTGGCCTTCTTCGGGGCCGGCTTGGCGGCGTCCTTGGCGGCCTTGAGGGTGGGGGAGACCTTCACCGGGGCGGGCTTGGGATTGTCGGTCAGCACGATCTTCAGGCCGGCCTGGTCGCCGTCGCCCTCTTCCGAAGAGGGGCGCATGATCGGGCCGGAGGGCTCGTCTTCATACAGGTTGGCGGCGATCGTGGTGCGCTCGCCGTGCGAGCGGCGCTTGAGCACGTCGAAGCCCGTGGTCAGCAGGTCTTCCATGTTGTTGTCGCGCCAGGCGGTCGAGGAGCCGCCCAGGACCACGGCGATCAGACGGCGGCCGTCGCGCACGGCCGAGCCGGCGAGATTGTAGCCGGAGGCGTTGGTGTAGCCGGTCTTCAGGCCGTCGAAGCCGTCCATGCTGGTGAGCAGGCGGTTGTGGCCGCGGATGTAGTTGCCGCGGAACTCGAAGCCCTTGAGGCTGAAATAGGAATAGTACTGCGGGAAGTCGCGCATGGTGGCGCGCGACAGGATGGCCAGGTCGCGGGCCGTGCTGATCTGGCGGCTGTCGGGCAGGCCCGAGGCGTTGACGAAGCGGCTGTTGCGCATGCCCAGTTCCTGACCGCGGAGGGTCATCAGGGCGGCGAAGCGGCTTTCGCTGCCGGCCAGCTTCTCGGCCATGGCGGTGGCGATGTCGTTGGCCGACTTCACGGCCATGGCGCGAATCGCCTCGTCGACGCTGAGGCTGTCGCCCGGACGCAGGCCCATCTTGGTCGGGGCCTGGGCGGCGGCGCGCGGCGAGATCGGCACGCGGTCGGTCAGCTTCAGGCGGCCTTCGCTCAGCGCCTCGAAGGTGAGGTACAGCGTCATGACCTTGGTGACCGAGGCGGGGTAGCGCGGGCTGTCGGCGCGCTTGTCGTAGAGCACTTCGCCCGAGTTGGCGTCGATCACGATGGCCGCATATTTCGGCTCGGCGGTGTTCAGCTGCAGGTACGGAATCTGGGCCGAAGCGACGGTGGGGGCGGCGACGCCGACCAGCGCGACCGCGGCGAAGCCGACGGCGACGAGGAGGCGACGGGCGGAGTTAAGCTTGGCGAACATGCGACAAACGTCCGTCATTTGAACTGAGCGGTTCCGCACCGCCACACGCGTGAACCTAGCATGCGCGTTGTCGCCTTACGCTAAAGTAAACAACTGGTGAGCGATTTCGCCGCAGAATGAGATAAAACTTGGGCGTTGCGGCAACGCTTCGCACGAACTGCATCATTGGCCCGTTCGGCGGGCGTTCAGGGGGCGGGGCAGCTTCACCCTAGGTTATGGTGCGCTGCACAAAAACGTTTGACTGCTGCACTGCAACATGAGAAAACCCTGTCGTCCCAATGCATGGGCCAGGGCCGCGGAACGTCTCGTTCCACCCGTCGCTCGAACCCTTGCCCCGCCACCTGCCCAGGAGCCTTCCCCATGGCCGTCACCGAGACCCTGAAGAGCACCGTCGAGCAATACACCTCCGCCGGCAACCAAGCGTTCAAGGACGGCGTCGACAAGTCGCTCGCCGCCCTGGCCGAGGCCAACACCCATTCGAAGAAGAACCTCGAGGCCGTCGTCGCCTCGGTGACCGCCGCGACCAAGGGCGCCGAAGCCCTGGGCGCCGAAGCCTTCGCCTATTCGAAGAAGGCCGCCGAGGACCAGGTCGCCGCCGCCAAGGCCCTGGCCGCCGCCAAGAGCGTCCAGGAAGCCGTCGAGCTGCAGACCGCCTGGGCCAAGTCGGCCCTGGAAGCCTACATCGCCCAGGTCAGCAAGGCCTCGGAGATCGTCTCGGCCTCGATCAAGGACTCGGTGAAGCCGCTGAACGAGCGCGTCACCGCCACGGTCGAGAAGTTCCAGGCCGCTCGCTAATCCTGAATTTCGGAACGGCCCCGCTTGCGGGCCGTTTCGCAAGTCTACCCAGCCTTACGGCCCGGACCTCGCGGTTCGGGCCTTTTTTCTTTGCCGTTTGGCCCGGAGGGTGCGTCCGGGCCTTTTTTCTTGTGTGAAGGCTTGCCCTTGCTAAGCATGCGCACTCGGTAAGGGAGCGTTTGAATGTCGAAGGTGGAAGAGCGTCTGGCGGGTCTCGGGATCGTGCTGCCGGAACCGGTGGCGCCGGTGGCCAACTACGTGCCGTTCGTGCGGTCGGGCAACCTCGTCCACATCTCCGGTCAGATCTCCCTGGACGCCTCGGGCGGGATCAAGGGCACGGTCGGGGTCGACGTCGACCTGGAGACCGCCCAGAAGGCCGCCCGCCTGTGCGGGATCAACCTGCTGGCCCAGATGAAGGCCGCGACCGGCGACCTCGACAAGGTGGCCCGCATCGTCAAGCTCGGCGGCTTCGTGCAGGCCGGCCCCGACTTCCTCGACATTCCCAAGGTCGTCAACGGCTGCTCGGACCTGATGGTCGAGGCCTTTGGCGACGTGGGCCGCCACGCCCGTTCGGCCGTCGGCGTCTACAAGCTGCCGCTGGGCTTCGCCGTCGAGGTCGACGCCGTGGTGGAGGTCTTCTGATGCGCGCGCGTCCGCGGCCCGGGACCGAGGTGTTCGGCGAGGCGTGGGAGCGCCTGTTCGATCCGCCGGTGGCCCATCGGGGCCTGTGGACGCAGGGCGGCGCGCCGGAGAATTCGCTGGCCGCCTTCCAGGCCGCCTGCGCCAAGGACTACGCCATCGAGCTGGACGTGCAACTGACGGCCGACGGCCAGGCGGTGGTGTTCCATGACGACCGCCTGGAGCGCCTGACCGGCGTCGAGGGCCGCCTGCGCGACCACACCGCCGCCGAGCTGGGCGCGATGAAGCTGTCGGGCACCGACGAGACGATCCCGACCCTGGCCGACGCCCTGGCGGTGATCGGCCACCGGGCCATGGTCTATATCGAGCTGAAGACCCCGTTCGGCGAGGTGGGCGAGCTGGAGAAGAAGGTCTCGGAGATCCTGATCGACCACAACGGTCCGATCGCCGTGATCGGCTTCAATCCGTATTCCCACGCCTGGTTCGCCGACCATCACCCGCAGATTCTGCGGGGCCTGGATTCCTACGGCTGGAACGACGAGAACGCCCGCAAGCTGGCGCCGGAGCTGCGCAGGTCGCTGGCGGCGCTGGAGCAGGTGGAGCTGGCCCGTCCGGACTTTCTCGCTCTTGGCCTCGACATGCTGCCCAGCCCCCGGGCCGACGTCTTCCGCGGCAAGGGCATGCCGATCATCGCCTGGACGGTGCGCTCGCAAGAGCAGTGGGACGCCGTCTCCGACCATTGCGACAACCTGATCTTCGAGGGCTTCGCGGCGTGAGTTCGCTTAAGGCGGAGGTGCGCATCCACCGCCGCATCGCCGATATCGGCAAGGAATCCTGGGACGCCTGCGCCGGCCCGTCCGGCGACCCCTTCGTCAGTTTCGACTTCCTCGACATTCTCGAAGAGAGCGGTTGCGCCGCCGACCGCACCGGCTGGGCGCCGCACCACGTCAGCGTCGCCGACGAGGACGGCGCGATCGCGGGCGTGATGCCGCTCTATCTGAAGAACCACAGCCAGGGCGAATACGTCTTCGACCACGCCTGGGCCGACGCCTATGAGCGGGCGGGGGGCGACTACTATCCCAAGCTCCAGTGCTCGGCGCCGTTCTCGCCGGTGACGGGGTCGCGGCTGATCGCGCGGCCGGACGTCGATCCGGACGAGGCGCGCTCGGCCCTGCTGGGGGGCGCGCTGACCCTCTGCGAGCGCCTGGGCGCCTCGTCGCTGCACGTGACCTTCCCCATGCGGGACGAGTGGGCCTGGATGGGCGAGCGCGGCATGCTGCGCCGCCAGGACCAGCAGTATCATTG
>JASGDR010000181.1:0-10333 GCA_047607095.1 Caulobacter sp. | reverse complement strand
GGCAGGCGCTCGAAGCGGCCTTCGGCGTTGATCGGCAGCGGCGTGCGCGCGCCGCTCGCCTCGACCAGCGTCGCCTTCAGGCCGGCGGCGGGCTTGCCGTCGCGGGTCAGGCCGTAGACCACGCGGGTGCGCGAGCGATCCTGGGCCGGAACCTTAAGGAAGCTCTCCAGATAGCTGAACACCTTGTCGGCGGGAGCGATCTTGCTCCCCTGCGCCAGGGCGACCGAACCGGCCGCCAGCGTCAGGAAGGCCGCGGCGACCAGCGCCGACCTGGCTACGAGGCGGCTCACAGCGGTTTCACGAACTTGAGCGTCATGCGGTCGCTCTCCCCGATGGCGTCGTACTTGGCGTGGTCGAAGTCGGGCTCGGCCGGCTCGCCGCGCGGCGCCGACAGGCGGGTCGGCGGCAGGGTCCAGACACCGAACGGATGGTCCTTGGTGTCTTTCGGATTGGCGTTGATCTCGCTGGAGCCGGCCAGCTGGAAGCCGGCCTCCTTGGCCAGCTGCTCGACATAGGCCTGCTGCACGTAGCCGTCGGCCGCCAGCACGTCCTGCACGCGGCCGGGCTCGCCCCGGTGCTCCTCGACGCCGAGAATCCCGCCCGGCTTCAGCGCCGCCAGGGCGTCCTTGAAGGCCTTTTCGGCGATGCCGCCGGCCATCCAGTTGTGCAGGTTGCGCAGGAAGAGCACGCGATCGACCGTTCCCGCCGGCGCGACGGGGCCGCTGCCGCGGCCGAAGGCGGTGATCTCGACCTTGCCGTACAGCTTCGGCTTTTCCTCGAGCTTGCGGCGATAGGCGTCGACGATCTCGGCGGCGGCCGGGTCGGCCGGGTCAGCCTCGAGCACGGCCTCGTACAGCTTGCCGCCCGTGGCCGCCAGGAACGGAGCCAGGATCTCGGTGTACCAGCCGGCGCCGGGCCAGAACTCGACCACGGTCTGGCCGGGACGGACGTCCCAGAACTCGAGGCTCTGCACCGGATGGCGCCAGGCGTCGCGGGCCTTGTCGGCGGGCGTGCGCCAATCGCCGGCCACGGCGCCGGCCAGGGTCGAAGCGCCGCCCTTCGGTTCGGCGGACTTGGCGGCGGGCGCCTTGGCCGGCTCGTCCTTCCTGCGACCGCAGCCGACGAGGCCCGCCGCGCCGGCGGCGACCAGCAGGCCGCGCCGCGACCACGAATACGCCGGATCCATCAATCCCCCTCTACTCATGGATCCAGCCTAGGCCGCGACCTTGGCCAAAAGACGCCCGCCCCGACAGATCACGCCGGCTTCCGGAACCGCAGGGTCATTCGGTCGCTCTCGCCGATCGCGTCGTACTTGGCGCGGTCGAAGTTCGGGTCGGCCGGCTGGCCGCCCGGGGCCGACTGACGGGTCGGCGGCAGGGTCCAGACGCCGAAGGGGTGGTCCTTGGTGTCCTTGGGATTGGCGTTGATCTCGGACGTGGCGTCGAGCTTGAAGCCGGCCCGCTCGGCGATGGCGACGACGGTGGCGGTGGCCATGTAGCCGGCCGCGCCGGGGCTCTTCTCGTCGGCCGGTTCGGCGCGGTGCTCCTCGACGGCCAGCACGCCGCCCGGCTTCAGCACGGCGAAGAAGTCGGCGAAGATCTTGTCGACCTCGCCCGGCCGGCCGGTCCAGTTGTGGACGTTGCGGGCGGTCAGCACCAGATCGGCCGAGCCGGGCGCGCCCAGGGGCGCGGCCACCGGCCCGAAGTCGACGAACTTGACCTTGCCGTACTTGGTCTCGTCGGCGAACCGGGCCTCGAACGCCGCGCGGGCCTTGCGGGCGCCGTCCGACAGCTTCGGATTGGCCAGGTCGGCCACGCCGGCGACATAGGTCCCCTTGGTGGCCTTGGCGTAGGGCGCGAGGATCTCGGTCCAGTAGCCGCCGCCGGGCGAAACCTCGATCACCGTCTGGCCGGGCTTCAGCCCCCAGAACTCCAGGCTTTCGTAGGGGTGGCGGGCGCCGTCACGGGCGACGCTGGCGGGCGTGCGGTCGGGCGAGGCTATGGCGGTCTTCAGGGCCGGGTCGGCGGCCAGGGCGCCGGTGGCGGGCGCCAGCGCGGCGAGCGCGGCCAGAACCAGGAAGTGGCGGCGGGCGGGCATTGGTCTGTCTCCGTCGTCGTCAGGGTGGCCGACCTTAACCGCGGCAAGCCCGCGATCAAGCGATTCCGAAACTGAATGCTCCACCCCTTGAAGTCGAAAAACGACCTCCCAACTATTCATCCGAAGGCGCTGGAAAGCCGGGCCTTCCGGATCGCAGGCGACGCCGAATTCGGGTCGCCGAAGGTTCGAACACACATCGCAACCTTGCTTGAAGAGAAGGTTCTACACTTATGCGTACGATCGACCTGTCGCCCCTTTACCGTTCGCTCGTCGGCTTCGACCGCCTGGCCGCGCAACTCGACGCCGCCGCCAAGACTGAAGCCGCCTCCGGCTACCCGCCCTACAACATCGAGCGCACCGACGAGAATTCCTACCGCATCGAGATCGCCGTCGCCGGCTTCAAGCCGGAAGAACTGTCGATCGAGGCCAAGGAAGGCCTTCTGACCGTCTCGGGCCGCAAGGCGGCCAACGACGAGACCAAGCGCTACCTGCATCGCGGCCTCGCCGAGCGCAATTTCGACCGCCGCTTCCAGCTGGCCGACTACGTGGTGGTGACCGACGCGGCCCTGGCCGACGGCCTGCTGACCATCGCGCTGAAGCGCGAGCTGCCCGAAGCCCTCAAGCCCCGCACCATCCCGATCAACACCGGCGCGGACGGCTCCAGCCTGATCGAGGGCGAAAAGGCCGCCTAAGGGCGCCCGGCCGCCTTTCTCTCTCTGTTCTTGAAGTCCCCCCGAACTTCGGGCGGCGCAGCGATGCGCCGCCCTTTTTCGCGTCTGCACGGCTTCTGCACGGCGAACGGGCGGGGCGTGCACGGCCTCGCCGCCCGGCCTGCAAGCCCAGCGCCTATCCGAAGGTCTCCGATCATGGGGATCCTCGATGAAAGCCTTCCGCCCGCCGCCGGCCGCCGCGCCGTTCTGGATGAAGCCCGTGGCCGCCGCCCTGCTGGTGCTGGCCGCCGACCAGCTGTTTTGGGGCCATGACGCCGGCGCGACGCTCGGCGGCTTCTGCCTGCTGACGGTCGCCGTCGTCGCGCTCGTGCATCCCGCCGCGCGCCGGGCGTGGGCGCCGCTGCTGGCGGCGGGCGTCTTCGCGGCCGTGATGATCGAGGCCCCGGGCCGCCTGGTCTTCGGACTCTGGGCCGTGGCCGTCGCCGTGACGGTGCTGTCGCCCCGCGTCGGCGAGGGCGAGGACGCCTGGCGCTGGACGCAGAGGCTGGCGGCCATGCTCGCCCTGGGCCTGCTCGCGCCGTTACGCGACTTCGCCAAGGCCCGCCGCCGCGGCCCCGGCTCGGGCGCGGCGCTGCGTCGCCTGCCCGTGTTGGTGCTGCCGATCGTGGGCGGCGCGGTGTTTCTGGCGCTCTTCACCATCGCCAATCCGGTGATAGCCCAGGCCATGGCCCAGTGGCGCATTCCCAGCATCGACCTGCCCCGGACGGGCTTCGCCGTCGTCGTCGCCTTCGGCGCCTGGATGCTGCTGCGGCCGAGGTTCCTGCGGCCGCGCCTGGGCCTGCCCGCCGCTCGCCCGGGCGCCGCGCCCCTGCCCGGCCTGAGCGTCGCGTCGGTGGGGCTGTCGCTGGTGGTGTTCAACGCCGTCTTCGCGCTGCAGAACGGCCTGGACCTAGCCTTCCTGTGGTCGCGCGCGCCGCTGCCGCAGGGCGTGACCCTGGCCGAATACGCTCATCGCGGGGCCTATCCGCTGATCGCCACCGCTCTGCTGGCCGGCCTCTTCGTGCTGGTCGCCCTGGCTCCCGGATCGGCGACCGCCCGCTCGGCCTGGTTGCGGCGGCTGGTGGTGCTGTGGGTGGCGCAGAACCTCTTGCTGGTCGCCTCGTCGATCCTGCGCACGATGGACTATGTCGAGGTCTACGCCCTGACCCGCCTGCGGCTGGCGGCCCTGATCTGGATGGCGCTGGTCGGCCTGGGCCTGCTGCTGATCTGCTGGCGGATGCTGCGCGGCAAGAGCGCCGCCTGGCTGGTCAACGCCAACGTCGCCGCCGCCGGGCTGGTGCTAGCCGCCTGCACGGTGGTGGATCTGGGCGCCGCGGCCGCCGCCTGGAACGTCCGCCACGCCCGCGAATTGGGCGGCGACGGCGAGGCGCTGGACGTCTGCTACCTGGAGCGCCTTGGCCCCTCGGCGATCGTGCCGCTCAGCCAACTGCGGGCCACCGCCCTGCCCCCGCTGCTGGCCGCGCGCGTCGCCTGGTCGCGCGAGACGGTGCTGAACGACCTCATCCCCCGCCAGGCCCAGTGGCGCGGCTGGAGCTGGCGCGGCCAGCGGCGGCTGGACGAAGCCCTGCTGATCGCACCGCGCGACCGCACCATACCGGTTCCGCCCGGAACGCTGAACTGCCGCGGCCGCCCGATCGGTCCCAGCGCGCCCGAGACGCCGCCCAGCCCCCAAAGCGAACCGTTGACCGCGGACGTCGCAGGCGGAACATCTGCGCCATGACTCAGCCGATCCTGATCGTCGACGACGAGCCGCACATCCGCGAGCTCTTGGCCTTCGCCCTGGGCAAGGCCGGCTACGCCACTGTCGAGGCGGGCGACGGCGAAGCCGCGCTGGAGGCGATCGCCGCCCACCGGCCGGCCCTGGTGGTGCTGGACATCAACATGCCCCGCCTGAACGGCCTGGACGTCTGCCGCCGCATCCGCGCCGAGGGCCAGCTGCCGGTGCTGCTGCTGTCGTCGCGCGACGACGAGATCGACCGGGTGCTGGGCATCGAGCTGGGCGCCGACGACTACGTCGTCAAGCCGTTCAGCCCGCGCGAGGTCACGGCCCGGGTCAGCGCGATCCTGCGGCGCGCCGGCGCCTCGGCCTCCGCGCCGCCGGCCGAGGAGGCCAAGCTGATCACCCACGGCCGCCTCAGCCTCGAGGCCGACGCCTGGCGGGCGGCCTGGGGCGAGGCCGAGACCACGCTGACCGTCACCGAGTTCGGCATCCTGTGGACCCTGGCCGGCGCCCCGCGCAGGGTCTTCACCCGCGACGCCATCATCGACCGTCTGCGGGGCCCCGGCTTCGCCCTCACCGACCGCACCATCGACAGCCACGTGCGCAACCTGCGCGCCAAGTTCGCCAGGCTGGGCGGGGTCGACGTGATCGAGACGCGGCCGGGCGTCGGCTACCGGCTGGGCGCCTGCCAGGGCCAGGACGCCGGGGCGTGATCGCCGCGCTTTCGGCCTTCAAGGACGGGGTCAAGCGCCGCTGGCCGGCGCTGCGCCTGCGCTCGATCCTGGTCGCCGTGCTGCTGTTCGCCGCCGCCATGCCGGCGCTGGGCGGGATCTTCCTGCGCAGCTACGAGAACACCCTGGTCCGCCAGACCGAAGCCGAGCTGAGCGCCCAGGGCGCGGCCCTGGCCGCGACGGCGGCGGCCCTGTGGCCCGGCGCGCCGCCGGCCTCAACCCTGCCCGAACCGGACCCGGAAGATCCCGCCTACTACCGCCCCGAAAAGCCCAGCATCGACCTTTCCGCCGCCGTCATCCTGCCCGAGCGTCCCACGCCGCCGCCCTCGTCCGCCCCGCCGGCGGCCGACGCAGCCCTGGCCGCCGCCCGCCTCGACCCCATCTTCACCGACACCACCCGCAGCACCCTGGCCGCCATCGTCCTGACCGACGCGCACGGCCGCGTCGTGCGTGGCCTTGGAACCGGCGGCGACCTCTCGGCCCTGCCCGAGGTTCGCCATGCGCTGGCCGGCCGGTCCGAGACCGTGCTGCGCCACATCGGTAAGTACCGCCGGCGCTACGTCTGGGAATGGCTCAGCCGCGCCTCGGCCATCCGCCTGCACCACGCCCGCCCGGTCGTGATCGAGGGCCGCACCGTCGGCGTGCTGCTGGTGTCGCGCTCGCCCCGCGGCCTGTTCAAGGGGCTGTACGAGGATCGCGGCAAGCTGCTGCTGGGCGCCGGCGTCATCGTGCTGGTGCTGGTCGGCCTGGCGGGCCTGGTCTCGCGCGGGGTCACCCGGCCGATCGAGCAGCTCAGCGCCGCCACGCGCGCCATGGCCCAGGGCCGGGGCGAAGCGCCCGAGACCCCGACCACCGCCGCCGTCGAGATCCGGGCGCTGTACGACGATTTCCGGGCCATGGCCGGCGCCATCGACAGGCGCTCGCGCTATCTGCGCGACTTCGCCGCCGCCCTCAGTCACGAGTTCAAGACGCCGCTGGCCGGGGTGCGCGGAGCCATCGAGCTGCTGCAGGACCACTATCCGACCATGAGCCAGACCGAGCGCGAGCGCTTCCTGGCCAACATCGCCGCCGACAACGCAAGGCTGTCGGCCCTGGTCGGGCGGCTGCTGGAGCTGGCCCGCGCCGACATGGCCACCCCCGAGGCGGGCGTCGCCGCCGCGCCCGCCGCCGCCGCGAAGACCGTGGCCGCCGCCCTCTCCGGTCCCGACCTCGCCGTCGCTCTTGACCTTCCCGGCGACCTGCCGCCGGTCGCCGCCCCCCTGGCGGTGATCGAGACGGTGCTGACCGTGCTGGTCGAGAACAGCCGCCAGGCCGGCGCCGGGCGGGTGATGATCGCCGGGCGGCGCGAGCGCGACGAGGTGGTGCTGGAGGTCGCCGACGACGGCCCCGGCGTCGCCCCGGCCGACGCCGCCCGCCTGTTCGAGCCGTTCTTCACCACCCGCCGCGCCGAGGGCGGCACGGGCCTTGGCCTGTCCATCGCCCGCTCGCTGGCCCGCGCCCACGGGGGCGAGACGGCCTATGTCGCCCAGGCCTCGGGAGCACGCTTCGCGCTGTGGCTGCCGACGGCCTGATCGCCCTTCGCGCGTCTGCACGGAATCTCCACGGCCGGTTCATCACCGCGCCTTGGGCCGCGCCCAGACTGCGATCTCGCCCCGACCAGGAGATCGCCCATGCTGACCGCCGCCTCGCCCGCCTCCGACTGCCAGGTCGAACTCGACATCGCCGCCGGCCGCTGCACCTGGACCGTCACCCGTCCCGACGGCATGCGCCTTTCGGGGACCGCCAGCGACCCGGCCTTCGCCCAGAGCCAGACCGCCCTGGCCGCCGTGATGCTCGATGCGTTCGCGTCCCTGAAACGGCGGCGCTTTTAGAAGACCCTGCCTCGTCTTCGCCATTGGGCGGGGTGTAAGCGTCGCCTTCGCTTGTTTCGCAAAGGCCTTCCATGCGCGCGCTCGTTTCCCCCGCCCTGGCTCTCGCCCTGACGCTCGGCGTCTCGGTCGCCGCCCTTTCCTCCGCCCCGGCCCTGGCCGCGCCGGAGAACTACGCGACCATCCGCATGAAGACCGACACCGCCTTCCTCAGCCCCGAGGAGCGCAAGGTGGTGAACCTGCTGATCCAGGCCGCCGACCAGATGACGGCCATCTACGACAAGCAACAGGTCGCCCAGGGCGGTCCCGACGGTCCCGGCCACGGCTTCTATCCGCCGGGCATGACCAAGGCCGAGTTCGAGACCTATCTCGCCGCCCATCCCGACCAGAAAGCCTCGCTGATGGACGCCTATACGGTGGTGCGCCGCGAGGGCGACAAGCTGGTCGTGGTTCCGTACTCCGAGGCCTACAAGCCGGAACTGACCAAGGCCGCCGCCCTGCTGGACGAGGCCGCCAAGGTCACCACCAACGCCAGCCTCAAGCGCTTCCTCACCCTGCGGGCCCAGTCGTTCCGCTCGAACGACTACTTCCAGTCCGAGATGGCCTGGATGGACCTGGAGGGGACGCCGATCGAGGTCGCCATCGGCCCGTACGAGACCTACACCGACGAGATGATCGGCCAGAAGGCCGCTTTCGAGGCCTTCGTCACCCTGAAGAACCCGACCGAGAGCAAGGCGCTCGACAAGTACAAGGCCTATCTGCGCGACATGGAGGCCAACCTGCCGGTCGCCGACTCCTACAAGAACTTCAAGCGCGGCGGGGCCTCGCCGATCGCGGTGGCCGAGCAGATCCGCGGCGGCGGCGACAATCTGCACGGCCCGCAGACCGTGGCCTTCAACCTGCCCAACGACGAGCGGGTGCGCGAGGCCAAGGGCGCCAAGAAGGTGATCCTGTCCAACGTGCTGGCCGCCAAGTACGAAGGCATCCTGTCGCCCATCGCCAGCCGCGTGCTGGTCGCCGACCAGGCCGCCCTGGTCAGCCAGAAGTACATGACGCTGGAGACCCTGTTCCACGAGCTGTCGCACAGCCTGGGCCCAGGTTCGATCGTGGTCGACGGCCGCGCCACCACCGTCTCGGCCGAGCTGAAGGACATCGCCGGCACCGCCGAGGAGGCCAAGGCCGACGTCATGGGCGCCTGGAACATCCTGTTCATGATGGACAAGGGCGAGATCCCCGCCGCCGAGCGCTCACAGCTGTTCGCGACCTACACCGCCGGCATCTTCCGCGCCGCCCGCTGGGGCGACGAGGAGGCCCACGGCCGAGGCGCGGCGCTGCAGTACGGCTACCTGAAGGCCAAGGGCGCCTTCGTGTTCGATCCGGCGGCCAAGCGCTACCGCATCGACGACGCAAAGATGGCCGCGGGCATCCGCGACCTGGTGGCCGACATCGTCAAGCTGCAGGGCGACGGCGACTACGCCGGCATGGTGGCCTTCTTCGACCGCTACGCCCACCTCGACGACGACGCCCGCGGCGTGATCGCCACGCTGAAGGACATCCCGGTGGACATCACCCCGGTCTATCCGGCGAAGGTGTGATCCCTAAGGAACCTCCCCCCCTGTGGGGGAGGTGATCGCGCAGCGATCGTTGGGGGGAGTAGCCGCGCAATCGGCAAATGGCGAGTAAGCTGAAAACTTCCCCCACCGGCCTTCGGCCCCCTCCCCCACAGGGGGAGGTTCTCTTACGCCGGCGCGAAGTCCACGCCCTGCACCTGATGCAGGTCGCAGTCGCGGAAGCTGGCCTTGGCCAGGCGGGCGCCGGTGAAGTCGGCGCCGCGCAGGTCCGCGCCGTCGAAGACGGCTTCGGAAAGGTCGGCGGTCTGCACCATGGCGTAGCGCAGGCGCGCGGCCGCGAGGCTGACCTGGGTCTGGCGCTGCGGACCCAGCGGCAGCGGAGACAGATAGGCCTGGCGAAGATCGGCCTTGGTCAGGTTGGCGCCGGTCAGCTTGGCGCCGCGCAGGTCGGCGCCGCGCAGGTTGGCCGCGCGCAGGTCGGCGTTCTGCAGGTTCGCGCCCTGCAGCTGGGCGCCGGACAGGTCCATGCCGACCATGCACGCGCCCTTGGCGGTCATGGCGGTCAGGCGCAGGCCCTTCAGCCGGTCGCCCAGCGGACGCAGATCCTCGCCGTCGAGGCGGGCCGCCTGCCCTTCCTTGCCGCCGGTCTGGCACCATTGCTGGTTGGCCAGGCATCGGGCGTAGAGTTCGCGAGCCTTGTTCACCGCCTCGGGCGTCGAGGCCGTCAGGGCGCCGTTCATGTGCGCGCCGCTGGTTCGGGCGGTCGAGGTGTCGACCCCGGCCATCACCGAGCCCTGCAGGTTGGCCCCCTCGAGGTTGGCGCCCTTGATGTCGGCGTTGTCGAGGATGGCGCCGGCGAGGTTGGCTTCCTTCAGGTTGGCGCCCGACAGCTTGGCGCCGCGCAGGGAGCAGTCGGAGAAGTCGGCCTTGAACGCCGAGACGCCGGTGAACTGCGAGCCGTCCAGGGTGGCGCCCGAGAAGTTGACCTCGTCGACCTCGCCGGTGCGGGTCTCGTGCTTGAGGGTGTCGAGGCCCTTGCGCGGATGCGGGATGGCGATCTGGCCCTCGCGGAAGTCGGCCTGGGTCAGGTCGGCCTGCGAGAGGTTGGCGCCGCGCAGGCAGGCCCCGCGCAGGTCGGCGCGCTGCAGGCTGGCCTGGCGAAGGTCGGCCTTGCGCAGGTCGCAGCCGAACAGGCTGGCGCGGTCCAGCTTGGTGCGCACCATGCGGCAGCCGTCGAGGATCGAGGCGGAAAGGTCGGCGTCGGTCAGGTTGCGGAACGACAGGTCCAGGCCCGACAGGTTCATGAATCGCAGCGAGGCCCGCTTGCCGCCCTGCTTGCCGGTCACGAACTTCTCGTGGGCCGTGACGAGCATGTCGAGTTCGGCCTGGCTGAGCTTGCGGCGACCCGCAAGGTTCTGAACGGCGTTCATTGCGGGACCCCCTCCCGACTCTTCGTAAGTCTCTTGAATTTCATCAGATAACAGCAATCGACGAGCGAACGGTTAAGGCCGCGTCGTTTCGTCGCATTTGGTCAGATGAGGTCGTCCAGCCCCCGCGCGCCCAGCCGGATGGCTCCGGTCAGGTCGACGTCCCGCAGGTTGCCGTTGGTGAAGTT
>JASGDR010000180.1:0-18133 GCA_047607095.1 Caulobacter sp. | reverse complement strand
GTCCCGGCGGCCCCGGCGGTCCTCGCGGTCCGCGCCCCGGCGTGCCCGCCTCGGCTCCGGCGACCCCGGAAATCCAACGCGCCACCCGCTCGGCCCCGCGGCCCGGCGGCGGCCTGACCGATCGCCGTCCGGACGAGGATGACGATCGTCGCAAGAGCGCCGCGCCGAACAAGGCCGTGTCGCGCGCCAAGGGCGCTCCGCAGCGCCGCGAAGGCCGTCTGACCATCCAGGCCGTGGCCGGCGACGGTGAGTCCGCCGACCGCATGCGCTCGCTGGCCTCGGTTCGCCGGGCCCGTGAACGCGAAAAGGAAAAGCGCCGCGGCGGCGCGGTCGAGCAGGCGCGCGTCGCCCGCGAGGTCGTGATCCCCGACGTCATCACCGTGCAGGAGCTGTCCAACCGGATGGCCGTGCGCGGCGTCGAGATCATCAAGTTCCTGATGCGTCAGGGCGTGATGCTGAAGATCAACGACGTCATCGACAACGACACCGCCGAACTGGTGGCCACCGAATTCGGCCACACCGTCAAGCGCGTGTCGGAAGCCGACGTCGAAGAAGGCTTCATCGGCGCCGAGGACCTCGACGATCACCTGGAGGCCCGTCCTCCGGTCGTGACCATCATGGGCCACGTCGACCACGGCAAGACCAGCCTGCTGGACGCCCTGCGTTCGACGGACGTGGCGGCCGGCGAACACGGCGGCATCACCCAGCACATCGGCGCCTATCAGGTTCGCCTGAAGGACGGCCAGCGCGTGACGTTCCTCGACACGCCCGGCCACGCCGCCTTCTCGGCCATGCGCGCTCGCGGCGCCAACATCACCGACATCGTCGTGCTGGTGGTGGCCGGCGACGACGGCGTGATGCCGCAGACGATCGAGGCCATCAAGCACGCCAAGGCGGCCGAAGTGCCGATCATCGTGGCCGTCAACAAGATGGACAAGCCGGGCTCGGATCCGACCCGCGTGGTCAACGAGCTGCTGCAGCACGAGATCGTCGTCGAAAGCCTGGGCGGCGACACCCAGATCATCGAGGTCTCGGCCAAGGCCCGCACGGGTCTGGACGACCTGCTCGACGCCATCCTGCTGCAGGCCGAAGTGCTCGACCTGAAGGCCAACCCCGACCGCACCGCCGACGGCGTGGTGATCGAGGCCAAGCTGGACAAGGGTCGCGGCGCGGTCTCGACCGTGCTGGTCAACCGCGGCACGCTCAAGCGCGGCGACATCGTCGTCGCCGGCAGCCAGTTCGGCCGGGTTCGCGCCCTGCTGAACGAGCGCAACGAGCAGCTGAGCGAAGCCGGTCCGGCCACCCCGGTCGAGATCCTGGGCCTGGACGGCGTTCCCTCGCCCGGCGAAGCCTTCGCCGTGGTCGAGAACGAAGCCCGCGCCCGCGAGCTGACCGAGTACCGCATCCGCCAGAAGCGCGAGAAGACGCTGGCCCCGGTGGGCGCCGGCGCTTCGATGGCCGACATGATGGCCAAGCTGCAGGACAAGAAGCTGAAAGAGCTTCCGCTGATCATCAAGGCCGACGTGCAAGGTTCGGCCGAGGCGATCATCGGTTCGCTGGACAAGATGGCCACCGACGAGGTCCGCGCGCGGATCATCCTGTCGGGCGCCGGCGCGATCAGCGAAAGCGACGTCATGCTGGCCAAGGGCGCCGGCGCGCCGGTCATCGGCTTCAACGTCCGGGCCTCGGCCCAGGCGCGGGCCCTGGCCGAACGCGAAGGGGTCGAGATCCGCTACTACGCGATCATCTACGACCTGCTGGACGACATCAAAGGCGTGCTCTCGGGCATGCTGGCCCCGATCCAGCGCGAAACCTTCCTCGGCAACGCCGAGGTCCTGCAGGCCTTCGACATCTCGAAGATCGGCAAGGTCGCCGGCTGTAAGGTCACCGAGGGCGTGGTCCGCAAGGGCGCGAAGGTCCGGATCATCCGTCAGGACATCGTCGTGCTCGAACTGGGCACCCTGCAGACGCTCAAGCGCTTCAAGGACGAAGTCAACGAAGTGCCCGTCGGCCAGGAATGCGGCATGATGTTCGCCGGCTTCCAGGACATCAAGGTCGGCGACACCATCGAGTGCTTCACCGTCGAGGAGATCAAGCGCCAGCTCGACTAGGCGTTCGATCGGAACTCAGCTTAGAGAAAGGCGCGGACCTCAGTTCGCGCCTTTCTTGCATTTGGGGATGTCGATGAAGGTCGTGGGGGATGTAGGCCTGGCCGATGTGCAGAAGGCGGCCGGCGCGGCGATCGCGCACCTTCAGGGCGCGGGTCGGTTTTTGTTATGGCTCTACGTGCCGGGCCTCATCGCGACGATGTCTCTGGTCGCGTGGCTGATCGACCGCGTCCTCCCCGGGGCCGGCGTCCTGGGCATAGTGCTTGTGGGTATCGTCGGGCTTTATCTTTTCCAGATCGTCTGCCGCAACGCGATCGTTCGGGCCTGGGAAAAGCGAGGCGCGCCGAGGCGGTCTCACGCCGCCTATCAGGTCGGCGCCGAAGCGCTGGTGATCCAATGGTACGCCATGGAGACGCGCTTGGCCTGGAAAGGCGTGTCGCAGATCGCCCCTGGGCGCGGCGCCTGGATCTTCATGGGGCCGGGTCTCGGCTATGTGCTGCCGACCCGCCTGTTCGCGGACCAGGCCACGGAACGGGCTTTCCTGCAGGCCTGCCTGGAGCGGATGGCGCCCGAGGCTCAGGCTCGCAGCGTCAAGGCTCGCGCCGTCGCGGCGGCCTAGCGATACACGCCGGACTGGAATTCGCCGGAATTGAGCGCTAGCCCTTCGTCCATGCGTATTCGAGCCCTTATCGCCCTGGGCGCGGCCGCCGCCTCGCTGGCGGCCTGCGCCACCGCCGACCGCTACGACGCGGCCGGCGACGTGCACGCCCTGCTGACGGCGATCCGCAACAACGACCGGGCGGCCTTCGACGGCCTGGTCGACCATCGGGCCCTAAAGGGCGCGATCGAGACCCGCCTGGTGCAGGAGGCGCGCGACTCCGGCCTGAAGGGCGGCTGGCAGGCCGCGGCCATCGCCCTGGCCGCCCCGGCCGCCGACGTGGCCGGCGAGGCCCTGATCCGGCCGGAGGTGTTCCGCGCCGCGGCCAACTACTACGGCTACACGCCCGACAAGCCGATCCCGGGCCGGATCGCCATCGCCTCGGCCCTGCGTCCGGCCGGCGACGGCCGCGTCTGCGCCGCCAAGAAGGACGGTCCCTGCATGCTGACCTTCACCCGCGAGGGCGGAACCTGGCGACTGTCCGGTTTCGACGCTCAGGCCGTGAACCTGCGGTCCAAGCGATGAGGGTTCGACTCGGCCTGTTCCTGGCCTCCACGGCGCTCCTGAGCGGCCTGGCGGGGCCGTCCTCGGCCGCCGACCGGCGGATGTTCTCCTACGACCCGATCTCGGCCGACGCCAAGCGCCTGACCGGGGCGGGGCTGACGGTGCTGTTCGACCAGCATCTGCTGGGGGCCAAGCCGATCAAGGTGCTGGCCACCGGCGTGCCGGCCCAGGCCCTGCTGCGCAAGGGCAGCCAGAAGGACCTCGGCAAGGGCGGCCTCGGCGCGATGGACGGCGTCGACGCCAATGCGGCCCTCTACGAGGTCGACGCCAAGGCCGAGCAGGGCAAGGTCTATGTCCGCGCCTTCTGCCCCGGCTCCAAGCGTCTGTGGCTCAGCTTCAGCCCGATCGCCGTGCGCCGCGACCTGCGCATCCAGGCCTTCGGGGACGATCCCGCCGCGCCCGGCCAGGCGCGCCTGTGCGGCACGCTCGACTTCTCGTATCGGGGCGAATGGCGCCTGCCGGGCAACGGTCCGCCCGATCCGAACGAGGACTGGACCGACAACCTGTCGGGACCGCGTCTCTGAACGGGTTCCCTTCCGTCGCTTCAGCCGTTAGGTTCGCGGCCATGATCGAGATCGAAAGCGGATCGCGACGCTTCCGGCGCCGCCGCTCCTTTGGACCTACCGGACTCGTACGCAGCGCCTGACCGCTAGGGATCAGGCGGGGCGCTCGCGTGCGCCCGACGGGCGGCCTCGGCCGTCCTGTTTCGAAGACAGGCGGCCGGAGCCGCCGCACCACCATCTCGACGAAAAACACGACCTCATGACCACCGACACCCAAGACGCGGTCGCCCAAGACTGGGCCGGGCGCTTTTCCGCGCGCATGGCCGGCATCCGCGCCAGCGAGATCCGCGAATTGCTGAAGCTGCTGGAGCAGCCCGACATCCTGTCGTTCGCCGGCGGCATTCCCGACCCGGCCCTGTTCCCGGCGGAAACCATCCGCGAGGCCTATGGCGAGATCCTCGCCGACGGCGCCCAGGCCGCCCAGGCCCTTCAATACACCGTCAGCGAGGGCCACGGCCCGCTGCGTCGCTGGATCGCCGAGCGGATGACCCGCGACGGCATGCCGTGCGAACCAGAGAACGTGCTGCTGACCGCCGGCTCGCAGCAGGCGCTCGATCTGCTGGGCAAGCTGTTCCTGGATCCCGGCGCGAGCGTGATGGTGGCCCGGCCCACCTATCTGGGCGCCCTGCAGGCCTTCAACGCCTACCAGCCGACCTATCTCGACCTGCCCGAGGGCGCACTGGCCGGCGATGCGGCCGCGCAGGAGGCCGTGAAGACCCGCGCGCCGCGCCTGGGCTACTTCGTGCCCGACTTCGCCAATCCAACCGGCGTCAGCCTGACCCTGGCCGAGCGCGAGGCCCTGCTCGACCTGGCCGAGGCCCAGGACTTCCCGCTGATCGAGGACGCGGCCTATCGCGAGCTGCGCTTCGGCGGCGAGGCCATCCCCTCGCTGCTGGCCCTCGACATCGCTCGCAAGGGTTCGATCGAGGCCGCCCGCACCCTGTTCTGCGGCACCCTGTCCAAGACCCTGTCGCCGGCCCTGCGCATCGGCTGGATCTGCGGCCCCAAGGCGGCGATCGAGAAGCTCGTCCTGCTCAAGCAGGGCGGCGACCTGCACGTCTCGACCATCAACCAGATGGTCGCCCACCGCGTGGTGTCGGAGGGCTACGACCAGCACCTTCATCGCCTGCGCGGGGCCTATGGCGGCCAGGCGCGGGCCATGCTGGCGGCGCTGGAGCGCCACATGCCCAAGACCGTCTCCTGGATTTCGCCCGAGGGCGGCATGTTCGTCTGGCTGACCCTGCCCGAAGGGATGGACGGCAAGACCCTGCTGGAGCGCGCCCTGGTCGAGGCCCGCGTGGCCTTCGTGCCCGGCGCGCCGTTCTTCGCCGAGGCCCCGGCGGCCAACACCCTGCGCCTCAGCTACTCCCTGCTGCCGCCTGAGCAGATGGAGGAGGGCGTGCGCCGTCTGGCGGGGCTGATCGCGGGCGGCTAGGCGCGGCGGACCTCCAGGCGCCAGGGATGGGGGAGGTCGGCCTTTGCTCCGATGCGGGGGCGGGCCGACAACGCTCCCGTTTCGATCAGGCGCTCGAGGCGTTCACACAGGAAGATGTCGCCGACATTGAAGGTCCAGTCGTCGAAGGCGGCGCCGAGCACCTCTCCCACGATCCGGGCGGCCGGGAGCCACGTCCTGTCGGCGTTGTCGAGCAGGGCCTCGTCGAAGTGATGGGCGGCGGCGGAGAGCAGCCGGCCGTCGCGGATGATCCGCAAGGGGGCGTTTTCTGCTGTCAGCCGGCTCCATTCGTTCCGCAGGGCGGCCAAGGCCCCCGGCGTGGGACGGGTGGCGATGTCCAGAAGGCCGCGACCGACGATTTCCTCGGGCTTGAGCAGGGCCAGTATCGACGGCGAGACCTCGTCTGGCCGACCGCTCGGGTCGGCGACTTTGAAGTCGTCGTCTCGCCGGCGGCTGATCCATTCCAGGAAGCCGGTCCGTTCAGTCGCCACGCGCGCGCTCGTCCACAGCGTGACGTCGGACGCGGCGAGGGTGCTGGCCCAGAAGGCTTCGGCATCCGAGACGAATTCGGGGTCGTCGTATCGCTGCGCCGTCCAGTCTCGGCGGCCTTCAGGATCCAGCGGCCCTTCGTTCCAGACTTCGAAGCAAGCGACCACGGTCTCCTCGCGCCCGACCGAGGCCAGCGCCTTGCGCAGGTCCGGCGCGGCGGAGGGAGCGAAGACGACGTGCAGGGCCATGGGCGATCCTAGGAAGCGTTCCCCTGGATAGCATGGCCGAGCTTGCGGGTAAGGTGGATGCTGGAAATGGAAACGGCCGCTCCCTTTAGGGAAGCGGCCGTCTTGGTGGAGCTAAGCGGAGTCGAACCGCTGACCTCTTGAATGCCATTCAAGCGCTCTACCAGCTGAGCTATAGCCCCGAGGCTTGGAAGCCTTGGTCTCCCGGATGGTCGCCCGGGAAGGCGCGGAAACTATGTCGAGGCCTTTCCGGGATCAAGCCCCCTCCGTCAGGCGAGGCTCAAGTTTTCCGACAAGTCTTCGGACGGTTCCGGAAATGGAAACGGCCGCTCCCTTTAGGGAAGCGGCCGTTTTGGTGGAGCTAAGCGGAGTCGAACCGCTGACCTCTTGAATGCCATTCAAGCGCTCTACCAGCTGAGCTATAGCCCCAAGGCTCTTTCGAAAATCGCGAAGACTTTCGTCGGAATTCCTTAGTCTCTCCGGCGGTTCCGAGTGGCTGTCCCCCGAAGAGGCGCGGAACCTATGCCGAGGTTTTTCCGGGATCAACCCCCTCGGCGAACTTTTTTTCGGGGTGCGACGAAACGCTGTGGAGAACCCGAAAACCCGGGGTCGGATCGCTCCGACCCCGGCGCATTCGAACCTAGCGGTCGTCGTCCTCGTCGCCCGGCAGGCCTTCGATCTCGTCGCCGAGATCGTCGTCGTCCTCGTCTTCCAGGAACGGAACGTCGTCGGCCTCGTCTTCGGCGAGATCCTCGTCCTCGGCGAAGTCGACGCCCAGGTCGTCACCGCCCGGAGCCGGTTCGGAGGTCGGATCGCCGTCCTCGTCATCGCCCTCGACGGCGTCGGCTTCGGCGGCCTCGTCGATTTCCGGGGTCTCGTCGACCTCGTCCTCGTAGCCGTCCTGCTCCTTCGGCGCGACCGGCTCCTTCTCGTCGTCGGAGTCGTAGTCCGGCGTGACGGCGCGGGCGCGCACGCGGCGCGACTTCAGGGCCTCTTCCGGGTCGAACTGCTCGCCGCACTTGGGGCAGACGGCCGGACGGCGGTTGAGGTCGTAGAACTTCGATTGGCAGTTGGGGCAGATTTGTTTTGCGCCCAAGTCGGGATTGGCCAAGGTGGCGACCCTTTGATCCTGATGGGAAAAGCGGCGGCTGACTTGCCATGACGAAGGGCCGCTGTCAAAAGCAAACCCCTTCGCGAAACACCTATGTTGCAAGGAGCCGGTTTCGGCATGACGACGGCTGGATTGAAGAGCACCCCGGGCGGGAGCCTTCGCGGTACGGTTCGGGCGCCTGGCGACAAGTCCATTTCGCACCGATCGATGATCCTCGGAGCCCTGGCGACGGGCACTACGACGATCGAAGGCCTGCTCGAAGGCGACGACGTCCTGGCGACCGCGCGGGCCATGCAGGCCTTCGGCGCGCGCATCGAGCAGGAAGGCGTCGGCCGCTGGCGCGTCGAGGGCAAGGGCGGTTTCGCCGAGCCTTCGGACGTCATCGACTGCGGCAACGCCGGCACCGGCGTGCGCCTAATCATGGGCGCGGCGGCGGGCTTTGCGATGTGCGCCACCTTCACCGGCGACAGCAGCCTGCGTGGCCGTCCGATGGGCCGGGTGCTCGACCCGCTGGCCCGCATGGGCGCCACGTGGCTGGGCCGCGACAAGGGCCGCCTGCCGCTGACCCTGAAGGGCGGCGCCCTGCGCGGCCTCGTCTACACCCTGCCGATGGCGTCGGCCCAGGTGAAGTCGGCCGTGCTGCTGGCCGGCCTGCACGCCGAGGGCGGCGTCGAGGTGATCGAGCCGGAAGCCACCCGCGACCACACCGAGCGCATGCTGCGCGCCTTCGGGGCCGAGGTGATCGTCGAGGACAAGAACGGGGTGCGCCACGTGCGCCTGCCGGAAGGCCAGAAGCTGAAGGGCACGCATGTGCAGGTGCCGGGCGACCCGTCCTCGGCCGCCTTCCCCCTGGTCGCCGGCCTGATCGTTCCGGGCTCGGAAGTGACCGTGAAGGGCGTGATGCTCAACGAACTGCGCACCGGCCTCTTCACCACCCTGCAGGAGATGGGCGCGGACCTGACGATCTCGAACGTCCGCGTCGAGAGCGGCGAGGACGTCGGCGACATCACCGCCCGCCATTCGCAGCTCAAGGGCGTCGTGGTGCCGCCCGAGCGCGCGCCGTCGATGATCGACGAATATCCGATCCTGGCCGTGGCCGCCGCCTTCGCCGACGGCCCGACCGTCATGCGCGGCATCGGCGAGATGCGCGTCAAGGAAAGCGACCGCATCGCCCTGACCGCCGCCGGCCTGCAGGCCTGCGGCGTCACTGTCGAGGAAGAGCCCGAAGGCATGACCGTGGTCGGCACGAAGGGCGGCAACCATCCGGTGCGCGGCGGCGGCAAGGTGATCACCCACGGCGATCACCGCATCGCCATGAGCCACCTGATCCTCGGCCTCGCCGCCCAGGAGCCGGTCGAGATCGACGAGCCGGGCATGATCGCCACCAGCTTCCCGGGCTTCGTGTCGCTGATGACGGGCCTGGGCGGCTCGATCGTCGAGGCCTGAGCCAAGCGAAACCCTCGTCCTTCGACAGGCTCAGGATGAGGGTTTCTACTGACCGGCCTGTCCATTCGTCCTCACCCTGAGCTTGTCGAAGGGCGAGGGCGACGCACGGAGCCAGTTCATGGCCTTCATCATCGCCGTCGACGGTCCCGCCGCCTCGGGCAAGGGCACGATCGCCTCGCGCCTGGCGGCGCACTACGGCCTGGCCATGCTGGACACCGGCCTGCTCTACCGGGCGGTCGGGGTGCGGCTGCTGGACGCCGGCGGCGATCTCGACGACGCCGCGGCGGCCGAGGCCTCGGCCCGGGGCCTGGACCTGGCCGAGCTGGAGCGCCCGGAAGTGCGCACCCGCGCCGCCGGCGAGGCCGCCAGCCGCGTGGCCGTTCATCCGGGCGTGCGCTCGGCCCTGTTCGACCTGCAGCGCGGCTTCGCGGGCCAGGACGGCGGCGCGGTGCTGGACGGACGCGACATCGGCACCGTCATCGCCCCCGAGGCCCCGGCCAAGCTCTATGTGACGGCCAGCGCCGAGGTGCGCGCCGACCGCCGCTGGAAACAGCTGACCGGGCAGGGCGAAAGCGTCAGCTTCGACGAGATTCTGGCCGACATCAGGAAGCGCGACGAACGCGACGGCGGCCGCAAGGACGCGCCCATGACCCAGGCCGCCGACGCGATCTTGCTTGATACGTCGGAAATGACTATATCCCAGGCCTTCGATGCGGCCCTCCGCATCGTCGAGACGGCGCGCGCCCGGTGGGGAAACCCCAAGGGCTAATCCACCGCCCGCCTCGCCGCCGCCTTGGAAGCGCCGGATCGCATCAGAAAATCACTTCATCCGGAATCCCGAGAACCGTCACCCGACGGCGCTCATCGCAGGGCTTCCCACAACCCAGAGACTTAAGATCAGCATGGCTGACGATATGAGCTTCAACCCCACGCGCGACGATTTCGAAGCGCTCCTCAACGACTCCATGGGCGGCCGCGACTTCGCGGAAGGCTCCGTGGTCAAGGGTAAGGTCGTTGGGATCGAGAAGGACTTCGCGATCATCGACGTCGGTCTGAAGACCGAAGGCCGCGTCCAGCTGAAGGAATTCGGCGTCGACGAAGCCGGCAAGCCGACCATCAAGACCGGCGACACCGTCGAAGTCTTCCTGGAACGCCTCGAAAACGCCATGGGCGAAGCGGTCATCAGCCGCGAAAAGGCCAAGCGCGAAGAAGCCTGGACCCGCCTGGAAGGCGTCTACGCCAAGAACGAGCCGGTGATGGGCGCCATCGTCGGCCGCGTGAAGGGCGGCTTCACCGTCGACCTCGGCGGCGCCTCGGCCTTCCTGCCGGGCTCGCAAGTCGACATCCGTCCGGTCCGCGACGTCGGCCCGCTGATGGGCAAGGAACAGCCCTTCGCCATCCTGAAGATGGACCGTCCGCGCGGCAACATCGTCGTCTCGCGTCGCGCCATCCTGGAAGAAGCCCGCGCCGAGCAGCGCACCGAACTGGTGTCGCAGCTGCAAGAGGGTGAAATCCGCGAAGGCGTCGTCAAGAACATCACCGACTACGGTGCGTTCGTCGACCTGGGCGGCATCGACGGCCTGCTGCACGTCACCGACATGAGCTGGAAGCGCGTCAACCACCCGAGCCAAGTGCTCGCCGTGGGCGACACCGTGAAGGTCCAGATCGTCAAGATCAACCCGGACACCCAGCGCATCTCGCTCGGCATGAAGCAGCTGCAGTCGGATCCGTGGGACGGCGTGGAAGCCAAGTACCCGGTCGGCGCCAAGTTCACCGGCCGCATCACCAACATCACCGACTACGGCGCCTTCGTGGAGCTGGAAGCCGGCGTTGAAGGTCTGGTGCACGTGTCGGAAATGTCGTGGACCAAGAAGAACGTCCACCCCGGCAAGATCGTGTCGACCTCGCAGGAAGTCGACGTCGTGGTCCTGGACGTCGATCCGTCCAAGCGCCGCGTGTCGCTCGGCCTGAAGCAAGCCCTGGCCAACCCGTGGGAAGCCTTCGTCGAGGCTCACCCGATCGGTTCGACCGTCGAAGGCGAAGTCAAGAACGCGACCGAATTCGGTCTGTTCATCGGCCTCGACAACGACATCGACGGCATGGTGCACCTGTCGGACATCGACTGGAGCGTCGCCGGCGAAGAAGCCATGGCCCGCTACAAGAAGGGCGACGTGGTCAAGGCGAAGGTTCTCGATGTCGACATCGAGAAGGAACGCATCTCGCTGGGCATCAAGCAGCTGGCCGGCGACCCGATGTCGGGCGACACCTTCCGTAAGGGCCAGACCGTGACCGTCACCGTCACGGAAGTCACCTCGGGCGGCATCGAAGTCCGCTTCGGTGAAGACGACGCCCCGATGACCGCCTTCATCCGCAAGTCGGACCTGTCGCGCGATCGTCAGGAACAGCGCCCCGAGCGCTTCGCCGTGGGTGACCGCGTCGACGCTCAGATCACCAACGTGGACAAGGCCGCGCGCCGCGTCTCGCTGTCGATCAAGTCGCTGGAAATGGCCGAAGAGAAGGAAGCCATCGAGCAGTTCGGCTCGTCGGACTCCGGCGCTTCGCTGGGCGACATCCTGGGCGCCGCTCTGCGTGAGCGCGCCACCAAGGAATAAGCCTGAGCCTCACCGCTCAAGCTGAAGTCAGGCGGCGGCCGGAGCGATCCGGCCGCCGCTTTTCTTTTGGGTTTCATCCGGGCGCCGAAAGATGTTTGGGAACCGGTCGCAACCTTTTCCTTGAAGATTGCGCCTCGCTTGGGCAAAGGTCGCGGCGCGCCGCTCCCTCGGCGCAGGGGATATCGATGATCAAGTCTGAACTCATCGCCAGGCTCGCGAACGAAAACCCGCACCTGACGCAGAAGGATGTGGAACGCGTCGTGGGCGTGATCCTCGAGCGCATGATCGGCGCGCTCGAAAGCGGCGGCCGCGTGGAGCTGCGTGGTTTCGGGGCCCTTTCGGTTCGTTCGCGCCCGGCCCGCGCCGGCCGCAATCCGCGCACCGGCGAAACCGTCGACGTCCGCGCCAAGCACGTGCCGTTCTTCAAGAGCGGCAAGGAACTGCGCGCCCGCCTGAACGCCGAATAGTCGGCGAACCGACTCTCTTGCCCCTGACGGCGAACCGCTTCAGCCTCTCGGCGTTGGTTGAGCCGAGAGGGATTTTCGCATGAGCATCGTCAAGGAATTCCGCGAGTTCATCGCCCGCGGCAACGTCATCGACCTGGCCGTCGGCGTGATCATCGGCGCGGCCTTCAACTCGATCGTCAAGAGCCTGGTCGACCAGGTGATCATGCCGCCGATCGGCCTGCTGACCGGCGGGCTCGATTTCTCCAAGCTGGAATGGGTGCTGCGGCCCGAGGATCCGGCCACCGAGGCGATCGAGAAGGTCGCGATCCAGTACGGCGCCTTCATCAACACCCTGATCCAGTTCTTCATCGTCGCGGCGGTGGTGTTCCTGCTGGTCAAGATCGTCAACCAGATCCGTCGCGCCGACGCCGCCGAACCGGCCCCCGAGGCCCCGCCGGCTCCGACCCCGGAAGAAAAGCTGCTGACCGAGATCCGCGACCTGCTGGCCAAGCCGGCGGCGGCGGTTCCGGCGGCTGAAAAGCCCGCGCCGGCCGCTAAGAAGCCCGCCGCGCCGCGCAAGCCCAAGGCCTAGAACCGGAACCTCTCCCATGGGAGAGACGGGCTGCTGGTGGGAGACGAGTCTCAGAAGTCCACCGCCACGCCCTTGCGTTCCCAGTCGCCGAAGCGGGTCGGCTCGGGGCCGTCCCGGCCGCCCTGTTCGGGGGGGAGCGAAGCGGCCGCTTCGGCCTCGCGGCGGGCGGCGGCCTCTTCCAGGGCGCGGCGGGCGGCGGGGCTGAGGTCCTTGCCGGGGGCGGCGCCCAGGCGGGCCAGTTCCGGGTCCTGAACCTCGGAAAGCGGGGAAGAAAGATCGTCGGACATGGCCTTTCATAGCACGCGACCGTCGATCAATCATCCAAGGGGCTTGCGCTCGCGCTCATTGCGGGGCACGGCGGGGCGGTGACTCAGGAATTGAACGACGGCCTTCCCGCTCGGGAAGCGGCCCTCGCCCTACTCGACGCGGCCCTTTCGCGCCGCGGCGGCCTCGACGAGGCCGCGACGACCAACGCTTTCCGCGCTCTGGAGCCGCGGGAGCGCGCCTTCGCGCGCGCCCTGGCCATGGCCGCCCTGCGCCGCCTGGGACCCGTCGACCGGGCCCTGGCCGCCAAGCTCAGCAAGGAGCCGCCGCCTCGCGTGCGCAACCTGCTGAGGCTGGGGGCCACCCAGGCCTTCTTCCTCGACGTGCCGGCCTTCGCCGCCGTCGCGACCAGCGTCGAGCTGGCCGGCGCCAACAAGGCCAGCCGCCCGTTCAAGGGCCTGGTCAACGCGGTGCTGCGCGGCCTGCTGCGCGACGGCGCCCCGGCCGACGATCCGTCGGCCCTGGTTCCGCCGTGGCTGTTCGCCCGCTGGGCCGGCGCCTGGGGCCAGGACGACGCCCGGGCCCTGGCGGCCGTGGTCGCCGAGGAGCCGGCCACCGACCTTTCCCTCAAGTCCGGAAGCGACGTCGCGGCCCTGGCCGAGGCGCTGGAGGCCGAGGTCCTGCCGGGCGACACCCTGCGCACCCGCCGTCGCGGCGACGTGGCCGGCTGGCCCGCCTTCGAGGACGGGAGCTGGTGGGTGCAGGACGCCGCCGCGGCGGTTCCCGCCCGGCTGCTGGACGTCAAGCCGGGCGAGACCGCCGTCGACCTCTGCGCCGCGCCCGGCGGCAAGACCCTGCAGCTGGCCGCCGCCGGCGCCGCGGTGGTCGCCGTCGACCGTTCGGCCGCCCGTCTCAAGCGCGTCTCCGAGAACCTGGCCCGCATGAACCTCTCGGCCGAGGTCGTCGCCGCAGACGCCGCGACCTGGGCGGACGAGCGGGTGTTCGACGCCGTGCTGCTGGATGCGCCGTGCTCGGCCACCGGCACCTTCCGCCGCCATCCCGACGTGCTGTGGGCCGCGCGCCCCGGCGACATCGTCAGCCTGGCGACCGTGCAGTCGGCGCTGCTCGACAGCGCCGCCAAGCGCACCGCGCCCGGCGGCCGCCTGGTCTATTGCGTCTGCTCGCTGGAGCCGGAAGAGGGCGAGGGCCAGGTCGAGGCCTTCCTCGCCCGTCATCCGGAGTTCTCCCTGGCCCCGATCGCGGCCGGCGAGGGCGGGGCCCCCGAGGCCAGCCTGACCGCCCGCGGGACCCTGCGCCTGCTGCCGCATCATCGCGAGGGCGGCCAGGACGGCTTCTTCGCGGCCCGTTTCGTCAAGGCCGCTTGAGGCTGCAACTCAACCGCTCGCTTGTAGCGCGAGCCTTTGCCCGGTAAGCCAAGGACACCATGACCGCGCCGATCATCGCCCCGTCGATCCTCGCCTCCGACTTCGCCAAGCTGGGCGCCGAGGTCGCCGCCATCGAGGCTGCCGGCGCCGACTGGGTGCATGTCGACGTCATGGACGGCCATTTCGTGCCGAACATCACGCTCGGTCCGGACATCGTCAAAGCCATCCGGCCGCACGCCAAGATCCCGTTCGACGTGCATCTGATGATCAGCCCGGCCGATCCCTACCTCGAGGCCTTCCGCGAGGCCGGCGCCGACATCATCAGCATCCATCCGGAAGCCGGCCCGCACCTGCACCGTTCGCTCAAGCGCATCCGCCAGCTGGGCGCCAAGGCCGGGGTGGTCTTCAACCCCTCGACCGGCCTCGACCACGTCGAGTGGATCCTGGAAGACGTCGACCTGATGCTGGTCATGTCGGTGAACCCGGGCTTCGGCGGCCAGAGCTTCATTCCCGGCCAGCTGCGCAAGGTCGAGGCCCTGCGCAAGATGATCGACGCCCAGGGGCTCGACATCATCCTGGAGGTCGACGGCGGGGTGACCCCGGTCACCGCGCCCCAGTGCGTCGCCGCCGGCGCGACGGCCCTGGTGGCGGGCTCGGCGGTGTTCAAGGGCGGCCCGGACGCCTACGCCGACAACATCCGCGCGCTCAAAGGGGGCTGACGCCACGGCATGACCGGCGCGCCCGACTCGCCTTCCGCATCCCAGGCCGCGGGGCGTCCCTTTGGACGTCCCTTGGGGCGGGGATCCGTGTTGGCGCGGTCGATCGCCGCTTCGGCCAGGGCCGCGGTCGAGCGCGAGTGGTTCGGCTCGCCGCCGCATCGGGCGCTGATCTCCTCGCCCCGGCCCGTCGGCCTGGCCGCCCGGCCGCATGACCCTCGTCCGATCGACGGCCATCGCGGCCGCCAGCTGCTGGACGGGGTCCTGACGCTGCACGACGAGAGCCTGCGGGTCGGGCCCGAGGGCGATCCCTTCGACACGCCCAGCCCCTCGCGGGCCTTCGCCGTCGCCCTGCACCGCTTCGACTGGCTGCCGGGCCTGCTGGCCCAGGGACCCGAGGGCGCGCGGCGCGCCCTGCGGCTGATCCAGGACTGGCGGCGGGTGTTCGGAACCTGGAACCAGTTCTCCTGGTCGGGTGAATGCCTGGAGCGGCGCACCTTCCACCTGGCCTGCGCCGCCAAGACCCTGTCGCCCGGCGCCTCGGACGCCGAGGCCACGGCCCTGGCCCTGGACATCGCCCGCGGCGCCCGCCAGCTGCTCAAGGCCTCCGACGCCCCGGACCGCGCCCTGGAACGGGCCGTGGTCGTCGCCGTCGCCGGCACGGCCCTGGTCGGCAAGGCCAGCGACCGGCTGATGGCCGAGGGGCTGCGCCGCGTGGCCAGGCTGCTCGACCTCGTCGTCCTCGCCGACGGCGGCCACGCCTCGCGCTCGCCCGAAGCGGGGCTCGAGCTTCTGTTCGACCTGCTGACCCTCGACGACGCCTTGGGTCAGCGCGGCCGGCCGACGCCCGAGGCGATGAGCCGGGCCATCGACCGCCTGTCGTCGGGCGCGCGCTTCTTCACTCTGGCCGACGGCCGCCTGGCGGCCTTCCATGGCGGCGAGGCGATCGAGCCGGCGCGCATCGCCGCGGCCCTGGCCCACGACGACCACGGCCCCCAGCCGCCGATGGATATGCCCCACGCCGGCTTCCAGAAGATGCAGGGCGGCACGATCCAGGTGATGGCCGACGCCGGCGCGCCGCCGATCGGTCCGCTCAGCCGCGCGGCCTGCGCCCAGCCGGCCGCGCTGGAGATCGTCTGCGGCCGCGACCGGCTGATCACTTCCAGCGGCTGGAGCCCCGAGGCGGCCAACGCCCAGGCCTTCCGACTGTCCGACGCGGCCTCGACGGTGTCGGTGGGCGACGGTTCGGCCGGGCGGCCGCTGTGGGGCTTCCGGGCCGCCGCGCTGGGCCCCTGGCTGGTGGATGGAGCGACCAGCGTCGAGTCCCGCCGCCACGACGCCGAGCAGGGCGTCTGGCTCGACATCGTCCACGACGGCTGGCGACGCCTGGGCCTCAAGCACGCCCGCCGCCTGTTCCTCGACATCGGCGCCGACGAACTGCGCGGCGAGGACAGCCTGATCCCGATGGCGGAGGCGAAGGTCGACGGGCCGCGCCGCTACCACCCGTTCAAGATCAGCTTCCACCTGCACCCCGACGCCCGCGCCTCGCTGGCCCGCGACGGCAAGAGCGTGCTGATCAAGGGGCCGTCCAACATCGGCTGGTGGCTGCGCAACGACGCCCCGGACGTCTCGGTCCAGGCCGCCCCCCACTTCGACCACGGCCACGCGCGCCAGGCCGGGGTGATCGTGCTCAAGAGCCAGGTCCGCGCCGAGAAGGGCGCCAAGATCCGCTGGAAGCTGGCGCGGGCGGCGGATCACTGAGGCCTTGCGTCCTTCGAGGCCCGCTGGCGCGGGCGCCTCGGGATGAGGATTTCAGGGCAGTGAGTCCCCCATCCTGAGGTGCGAGCCGCAGGCGAGTCTCGAAGGACGCACGGCGGCTCAATCCAGCGACCGCCCCTTGGTCTCCGGCAGCAGGAACGCCGTCGTCAGCACGCTGATCAGGGTGAAGATCACCGGGTACCAGAGACCGGCGTAGATATCCCCGACGGCGGCGACGATGGCGAAGGCGCTGAACGGCACGAAGCCGCCGATCCAGCCGGTGCCGATGTGATAGGGCAGCGACAGGGCCGTGTAGCGCACCTTGGTCGGAAAGAGCTCGACCAGGGCCGCGGCCAGCGGGCCGTAGAGGGCGGTGGCCCCGACGACGAACACCAGCAGGACGCCGAACACGCCCCAGATGTTCATCCGCGCCGGATCGGCGGCGGTCGGATAGCCGGCCTTGGCCAGCGCGGCCTTGATCGCGGCCTCGCCGGCGGCCTTCACGGCCTTGGCCTCCTTCGCCGAAAGGCCCTGGGCGCTTTGCGGGACGATGCGCGTCTCGCCCACCTGCACGACGGCGGGCGAGTCGGCCGGGCCGTCGTGGTTGGCGTAGGAGACGCCGGCGTTGGCCAGCGTGCTCTTGGCGATGTCGCAGGACGAGACGAAGGCGGCCTTGCCGATCGGGTCGAACTGCAGGGCGCAGTCCCTGGGCGCGGCGGTGACGCTGACCGGCGCCCGGGCCGAGGCCTCGGCGAGGGCCGGATTGGCGGCGCGCTCCAGCAGGTGGAAGCCGGGGAAGTAGAAGACCAGGACCAGGGTCATGCCGCCCAGCATCACGGGCTTGCGGCCGATCCGGTCCGACAGGGCGCCGAACACGACGTAGAGGATGGCGCTGACCGCCGCGGCCGCCATCATCAGTCCGTTGATCGTGGCGGGCGCGACCTTGAGGAACTTCTCCATGAAGGTCTGGATGTAGAAGAAGGTCGTGTACCAGACCGCGCCTTGCGCCGACATCACGGCGAAGAAGGCCAGCAGCACCAGCTTGAGGTTCTTCCACTGGCCGAAGGCCTCGGCGTAGGGGGCCTTGGACGCCGCGCCCTCTTCCTTCATGCGGGCGAAGGTCGGGCTTTCGCTGAGCTTCAGGCGCATCCAGACCGAGACAGCCAGCAGGCCGATGGAAACGGCGAAGGGGATGCGCCAGCCCCACGCGTCGAAGGCCTCGGGCCCGGCCAGCGCGCCCAGCAGCCAGCGGGTCGCCAGGATGACGAGCAGGGCCGCGAACAGGCCCAGGGAAGCCGAGCTCTGCACCCAGGAGGTCGCGCGGCCGCGCCGGCCGGCCGGCGAATGTTCGGCGACGTAGATCGCCGCCCCGCCGTACTCGCCGCCCAGGGCGAAGCCCTGCACGCAGCGCAGGACGATCAGCAGGATCGGAGCGACGATCCCGACCTGCTTGAAGGTGGGCAAGAGGGCGATGGCGAAGGTCGCGCCGCCCATCAGCAGCACCGTGGCCAGGAACGCGCCCTTGCGGCCGGCCTGGTCGCCGATCTTGCCGAAGACCAGCGCGCCCAGCGGGCGGAACGCGAAGCCCACCCCGAACAGGGCCAGGGCGGCGATGTAGCCGGCGGTGTCGGACAGGTCCGTGAAGAAGGTCTTGGAGATGACCTGGGCCAGGCTGCCGAAGATGAAGAAGTCGTACCACTCGAAGGTCGTGCCGGCCGACGAG
>JASGDR010000179.1:0-6619 GCA_047607095.1 Caulobacter sp. | reverse complement strand
GGCCCCGAAGCCGGCTCCGGTCGCCGCCAAGCCGCCGCCGCCCGTGCAGGTCGCCAAGCCCGAAGCGCTGAAGCCCGTCGCGCCGCCCGCCAAGCCGGCGACCGTGGCCAAGGCCCCGACTCCGGTCATCCCGCCCGCCGCGGCTCCGGTCGCTCCGGCCGCCGTCAAGCTGCCGCCGAAGGTCGAGAAGCTGCAGGCCGCCGTCGCTCCCGCCGCCACCAGCGGCGCGGTGCTGGCCACGGCCGAAAGCCTCAAGACCGGCAAGGAGGGCCAGGTCACCCTGTCGCTGCCCGCCACCCTGGGCGACCTGATCAAGGAACAGGCCGCCAAGCTGGGCCTGGGCAAGCCGGCCAAGAAGGTCAGCGCCTACGCCGACCTGGAAGGCCAGGGCTACGAGATCACCCCGAACGGCCGCCAGACCGCGACCGTCAAGCCGGGCGAGCCGACCACCTTCGCCTGGCAGGTCAAGCCGACGCCGGAAGCCAAGGGCTCGCTGACCACCCAGTTCGGCGCGTCGCTGGACGGGGCCAAGCCCGCCCAGCCGTTCTCGCTGGGCGCGATCACCAAGCAGGTGGCCGCGGTTCCGGAAAAGGTCGAGGCCGCCGCCAAGGGCTTCAAGCTGCCGGCCTTCCTGGACGAGCAGGTCGAGGTTCCGGGGATCGGCAAGGTTCCGGGCAAGTCGCTGCTGGGCGCGGGCCTGGTGCTGCTGGCCCTGATCATCATCGTGGCGATCTCGCGCAACGCCGCCAAGGCCAAGGCCCGGGCCGAGCGCCGCCGCAAGTTCCGCACCCTGACCGACTACGGCCGCAACGAGCCCGAGTTCGACACGCCCAAGGCCGCCGACGTGGCCTATGTGAACCCGATGGTCGCCGCCGCCGGCGGCGCCGTGGCGGGCGCGGCGGCCATGGCCGCCTTCGACCACCACCAGGACGCCCAAACGGGGGCCGAGGCGGCCGTCGCCGAGCACGAGCCCTTCCCGGCTCCGGCCGACGACAGCCCGCAGGTGCAGCACGTCAGCGACACGGCCCACGCCGAACCGGTCGCCCATGCCGAGCCTCATGACGACCACGGCCACGCCGAGGAGCATCACGAAGCCGACCATGGGACCGCCCACGCCGAGGCCGATCACCACGAAGACCACCCGGCTCCGGCGGCGGATCATCACCACCGCGAACCCGAACCGGTCCACTGAGACCGCTGAAGTCGAAGGGCCCGTCCGGCAGGACGGGCCCTTTTTCGTTCGGATCCCGCGCAGGGAGCGACGGGCGGGCGCCAGGGCGCTTGCCAGGGCGCGCGGCCTGCCCCATTGAGACCGCATGCTCGACGCGCTCTTTTCTTCCGCAAGCGGCCCGCTGACGGCCTTCCTCCAGGTCCTGATGATCGACCTCGTCCTGGCCGGCGACAACGCCGTGGCCGTGGGCCTGGCCGCCGGGGGCCTGCCGGTCAAGGACCGCAAGAAGGTCATCCTGTACGGCCTGGGCGCGGCCGTGGTGCTGCGCATCGGCTTCGCCCTCATCACCACCTGGCTGCTGGGCGTGGTCGGCCTGCTGCTGGCCGGCGGCTTCCTGCTGCTGTGGGTGTGCTGGAAGATGTGGCGCGAGATGCGCGAGCAGGCCGCCCAGGACGCGGCCGACGCCGCCGCGGTGCTCGATTCCGACCCGACCACCGAACCCAAGGCCCGCCCGCCCAAGAGCTTCAAGAGCGCCTTCCTGCAGGTGCTGATCGCCGACGTCTCGATGTCGCTGGACAACGTGCTGGCCGTGGCCGGCGCGGCCCGCGAGCACCCGGCCATCCTGGTGTTCGGCCTCCTGCTGTCGATCGCCCTGATGGGCCTGGCCGCCAACGCCATCGCCAAGCTGCTGCACAAGCACCGCTGGATCGGCTTCGTGGGCCTGGCGATCGTGCTCTACGTCGCCGTGCACATGATCTGGGAAGGCCATCGCAGCGTCGTCATGGACCTGCACAAGACCGAACAATACAACGCCGCCGCGCCGAACTTGATCGACATCAAACCCGACGAAGTGGCCAAGCACGATAAGCACCGCTAGGGCGACGCACGCGGGAACAGGACCTCATGGCCAAGATCTGGACGCCCAAGACCTATCTGCCCCTGGCCGCGCTGAGCGGCTTCGTCTCGGTGGTCGTCGGCGCCTTCGCCGCCCACGGCGTGCACGAGGCGCGGCCCGTCGAGCTCCTGAAGACCGGCGCGCTCTACGAGATGACCCACGCCCTGGCGGTGTTCGCCGCCTTCGCCGTGGCGCGGGCGACCAAGCGCTCGGGCGGCCTGGCCGCCGGCCTCTTCCTGTTCGGGACGCTGGTGTTCTCGGGCACGGTCTACGCCCTGGCCTTCGGCGGCCCCCGCATCCTCGGCGCGATCACCCCGATCGGCGGCACGGCCTTCCTGGCCGGCTGGCTGGTGCTGGCCTGGAACGCCCGCAAGGTCGGCGACGCCTAGGATCCCTCTCTCAAAGAGGTAGGGATTTCTTCCGCGGAACCGCCAGCAGGAAGATCGCCAGGCTGGAGCCGACCAGGCAGCAGAACATCACCGCCGCCGCCGGGCGCGGCGTGCCGTCGTGCAGCGCCCCGCCCGCCCAGGTGGCCAGCGACCCCGCCGCGAACGACACCCCACCCATCAGGGCCGAGATCGAGCCGGCCCGGCGCGGGTCGACGCTGAGCGCCCCGGCCATGGTGTTGCCCGACATCAGGCCGTAGGTCGAAAGCGCCAGGAACAGCAGCGGCAGCACGGTCCATTCCCCGCCGAAACCGGTCCAGGCGAAGAAGGTCAGCACCAGGGCCAGGACGACGGACGCGGCGCTGGCGCGCATCAGCACCTGGTCGGGCTTGAACCGGCGCAGCAGCAGGCGGTTGACCTGGCTGGCCCCGATGATGCCGACGGCGTTGAGGGCGAAGACGATGTTGAAGACCAGCGGCGAGTGGCCGTAGGTCCCCATCACCAGGTCCGGCGAGGTCGAGATGTAGGTGAACAGCACCGAGCCGTTCAGCGCCCCGGCCAGGCCGTAGCCCAGCAGGCGCTTCTCGCGCAGCAGCAGGCCGAAGGCGCGCAGCGGGTTCTCGGCGCGGGCCTGGGCGGCGGTCTCTTCCGAGCGCGACTCCTTGAGGCCCAGAGCCACCCAGACGCCGATGGCCAGGCCGAAGACCGCCATCACCCCGAACACCCAGCGCCAGCCGGCGATCGCGTCGATCGCCCCGCCCAGCTGCGGCGCCAGCACCGGGGCCAGGCCCATGATCAGCGTCATCAGCGACAGCACCCGCGCGGTCTCGGCGTGGTCGAAGCGGTCGCGCACCACGGCCCGGGCCACCACCGCCCCGGCGCAGCCGCCCAGGGCCTGCACGAAGCGCGCGCCCAGCAGCACGTCGATATTGGGCGCCAGCGCGCAGGTCAGCGAGGCGATGGTGTAGATGCCGACGCCCAGCAGGATCGGCGCCCGGCGGCCCAGGCGGTCGGAGGCCGGGCCGTAGACGAACTGCCCCAGCGCCATGCCCGCGAAGAAGGCCGCCAGGGTCATCTGGGTCTGCTCGGCGCCCACGTGCAGGCTGGCGCCGATGGCCGGCAGGCTGGACAGGTACATGTCGATCGACATCGGCGCGAAGGCCGTCAGCGCCCCCAGAAGCAGGACGAGCCGCCAGGGCGTGGCGGAGGGGGAGGCAGGCGCGGCGGAAGTCATGAGCGCCTTCTACTCCCGTCCGCCGCGACGGAAAGCCCTTATCGGTCTTGCGGGCGCGGTTCCCCGACCGCAATCTGACCGCAGATAACATAACAGGGGAGACGCCCATGGCCGCCGCTTCGCCGCCCAACTGGCCGCAGCCGCAGTTCGCGCAGATCAACGGCGTCCGCATGGCCTATTACGAAGCCGGGCCGAGAACGGGCGTTCCCGTCGTCTTCTCCCACGGCTTTCCGGAGCTGGCCTACAGCTGGCGACACCAGGTGGCCGCCCTGGCCGAGGCGGGCCATTGGGTGATCGCGCCGGACCAGCGGGGCTACGGCCTGACCGACAAGCCGGCCGCCGTCACCGACTACGACATGGCCAGCCTGACCGGCGATCTCGTGGCCTTGCTCGACCACCTGGGCGTGGAGAAGGCGGTCTTCTGCGGCCACGACTGGGGCGGCATCATCGTCTGGGCCATGCCGCTGCTGCACCCGGACCGGGTGGCCGGGATCATCGGCCTCAACACCCCCTTCGTGCCGCGCCTGCCCATCGACCCCATCGAGATGTTCAAGGCCGCCTACGGGCCGGACATGTACATCGTCCACTTCCAGACGCCGAAGCTGGCCGACGCCCTGTTCGCCGAGGATGTCGATAAGACCATGCGGTTCTTCATGCGCCTGCCCGGCGACGATGTGGTCGGCTTCTCGTCGCGCCCGGCCGAGCGGCGCTCGCTGGCCCTGCAGGTGGCGCTGGAGCATTTCGACCCGGCCAAGGACGACAAGCAGTTCCTGAGCGACGCCGAACGGGCGGTCTATGTGGAGGCCTTCGAGAAGGGCGGCTTCACCGGTCCGATCAACTGGTACCGCAACTTCACCCGCAACTGGGAACGGTCCGAACCCCTGCCCCGCCGCATCGACGGGATCCCCTGCCTGATGATCATGGCCGAGCACGACGTGGTGCTGCCGCCGTCGCTGGCCGACCGCATGGGCGAGCAGATCTCGGACCTGGAAAAGGTGCTGATCGAGGGCAGCGGCCACTGGACCCAGCAGGAAAAGCCGGCCGAGGTGAACGCGGCGATCCTGGACTGGCTGGCGCGGCGTTTTCCGGGTTAGGCGTCGGTGGGGGATCCTCGTCCTATCCGCCAAGCCCCGCACCGGCGATCGCCATCGCCGCCGCCCGCGCAGGTTGCTAGCCTGATCCCCTTCCCCGGATTCGCCTGAAGGAAACGCCGTTGCGCGCCGCCGTCGTCCTGGCCGCCCTGATCGCGCTGACGGGCTGCGGGCCTTCGGGACGCCCCCCGTCGACGCTCGTCGTCTGGGCCTGGGAGCGGCCGGAGGACCTGCGCTTCCTCGGCGACCAGGCCGAGGTGGCGGTGCAGACCGGCTTCGTGGAACTGTCGGGCGGCTCCGTCATGTCGCGCGGGCGGCGGTTTCCGCTGCGGGTCGGCCGGCCGCCAAGCTCCGCTGTCGTCCACGTGCAGATCGATCCGGCCCTTCCCCTCGACTGGACGCCCGTGCTGCGCGCCCGCACGGCGGCGGCGATCCTGCACTACGCGGCCGCGATCCCCGCCGAACGGGTGCAGGTGGACTTCGAGGTGCGCGCCTCGCAGCGTCAGGTGCTGCTGGACGTGCTGACCGACGTGCGGGCCGGACTGCCGCGCGGAACCCTGCTGTCGATGACCGCCCTGGCCTCGTGGTGCGACACCGAGAGCTGGCTGGAACAGGCGCCGGTGGACGAGGTCGTGCCGATGCTGTTCCGCATGACCGAGGGCGGCGAGCCCCTGCGCGAACGCCTCGCGCGGGGCGGCGACTTTCGCAACCCGAAGTGTCGCACGGCCCTGGCGCTCGCCACGGATACGCCTATAGTTCGAGCGCCCCCTGGACGCCGCGTCTATCTCTTCGCTCCCCGCAGCTGGAGCGAAGCCGACTTCGAGGCGGCGCGACGACAGGTTGGGGGATGGCGGTGAGGCGGCGTGTTCGGGCGGTTCTGGCCGCCGCGGTTGTCGTGGGCGTTCTGACGGGGGGCGTTCTGGCGCGCCAGGCCCACGGTTCGGGCTTCGACGAGAGCCTTCCCTGGTACCTGGACACGCACGGCGGCGACGCCCGCGACCTGCAGCGGCTCTATGCCGGCCAGCAGGGCGTGATCATGGCCCGTTCGCCCCGGCCGTTGCTGTACCTGAACTGGCGCCTGCTGCACGGCCTGAAGGTCGGCCCCGAGGCCGGTCCCAAGCTGACCGCCGACTGCTGCACGCCGCCCCCGACGTTCGACGGCGAAGACGGCGGCGTCTACGGCTGGACCCGAGCGCGTGAGATCGTGCCCGGCGTCAAGTCGGAGCTGCCGTTCGTCAGCGTCGAACGCGACATCGGCAACTACCAGACCCGGCAGAACTGCTTCCGCGAGGCCTTCGACATCGCCATCGCCACCCTGCGCGACCGGGCCAGGCGCTACGGCGCCGCGTCGCCGGCCGTGCGGGCCTGGCTGGACGGGCAGGACGCGGTTTTCGCCGCCTGCAGCGAGGCCGGGGTCGAGATGCCGCCGATGCTGCCCGACCAGCCCGGCTGGCTGCGGGCCGACCGCGCCTACCAGTCGGCGGCGCTCGCCCTCTACAACGGCTTCCACAACGCCGCGGCCGAGCGCTTCGACGGCGTCGCCCGCGACCCCAACTCGCCCTGGCGGCCCATGGGCCTCTATCTGAAGGTCCGGGCGCTGCAACGCGAGGCGCTGGCCAGGCCGAGCCCGGCCAGCTTCGCCCGCTCACGCGCGGCGATCGCCGAGCTGGCCGCGGCGCCGGACGGAACCTACGGCAAGGGCGAGGTCCGGGGCATGCTGCGCGCCCTGGCCTATCGCGACCAGCCGGCCCAGACCCTGGCGATGCTGGACCGCGACCTCAATCGCGACGCGCCCTATCCCGAGATCGCCGTCGACCTGCGCGACTATCTGGCGCTGGGCGC
>JASGDR010000178.1:0-2989 GCA_047607095.1 Caulobacter sp. | reverse complement strand
GCATGCAGCGGCTTGCCCCAGAACAGGGCTTGCAGGCCCACGCTGGAGCTCACGGTGGCCACGCGGTCGACGTGGCGGATGATGTGCTGGCCCGCGCCCGGCAGGGCCGAAAGATCCGGATCCGAGGCGAAGTTGGCGTGGCGGTGCTCGAAGAAGTCCCGCTCGGCGGCGGTGAACTTGCGGCAGTCCGGATGCTCGGAGACGGTCACGGTGAAGTCCGCGGGCGTGTTCTCGAGCACTTCGAGGACGGCGTGGGCCTGCGAGCGGAAGCGGCAGGCGGCGTCGTAGAAGAAGACGCCGTTGGTGTGGCCGGCGACCAGCAGCACCGGCCGGCCGGACGCCTTCAGCCGGGCGGCGGCCTCGGCGGCGTTGTCGAGCGCGTCGAAGGCGCCGGCGAGGCCGCCGCGCAGCCGGTGCAGGGCTTCCAGGGTCGCGGGGGCGTCGGTGCGGGCCGGTTCCTCGGCCTGGGCCATGGCCGACCAGCGGTGAAAGCCGCGCGGGTCGAGATAGTAGGTGAGCGGAAACGGCGCCCGCGAGAAGACCGAGGTCTCCTTGTGCAGGATGAGGGCGTCGGGAAACAGCAGGCGAAGATGCGGCGCGGGCGCCCAGGTGACGATCACGTCGGGGGTGAAGCCCTCCAGCCGGCCGCCCAGCACCTCAGCCATCGCGTCGCGGACTTCCAGCGCCAGGGCCAGTTCGGCATCGTCCCCGGCCGTCGCGCCCGCGATGTTCAGCGCGTCGAAGCGACGCTGGAACAGGGTGTTGATGTTCTGCTGCGGATCCCGGAGCCGATCGACGATCGCGTCTTCGGAAACGGTGAACAGGGCTTCGGGCGGAACGTGGTGGTCGAGCGCAAGTTGAGCAAACCGATCGTGCACAAGCATACGGGCGTCGCAACCGGCGTCGCGCAGCGCCGACAGCCAGCTGGAATCTTTGAGAATGTGCGGCGACCGCCATAGAAATGCCGCCTGATCGGTAACCGGGTCTTCGTAGAAGAGGACCCTCATGGAGCTCGGCATGGCTGGCCTTCCGAAGTTACTGCGGCGAGGCGACATAGCGGGCGGGGCAGGTGTTGTCACGTAGGGCGGCCGGGGTGAAAGCCATTGCGCGGGCTCTGCGCCTCACCTATACAACCGCAAAGTTACGGCCGGTGAACTGATGAGCCAAAGCAATTCCCTTATGCGCGGGTTTAGTGATGCCGGCAGCGATATCCAAAAAGGTCTGAAACTATATAAGACCTGGGGGTTCCTAGCCTATCAGGATGTAGTTTCCAGGTACCGCAGATCTCTATTCGGTCCGCTCTGGATCTCTGCGGGTATGTTGACGACGGCTGGTGCATTGGCGCTGGTCTTTTCGACCATATTCCGTGTTCCGCTGACCGAGTTCTTGCCGTTCGTGGTGGCGGGCCTCGTCGTCTTCACCTTCATCGGCGTCCCGTTCACCGAGGGCGGCGACGTCTATTTGCAGGCCGCGAGCACCATCAAGGCCTATCCGCTTCCCTTCAGCTTCCACATCTTCCGCCTGGCGGCCCGCAGCCTGATCGTCTTCGGTCACAACCTGCTGGTCTTCGCGGCGGTGAAGCTGATCTTCAGCCACAACCTGCTGATCAATCCGCAGGTGATCCTGGGCCTGTTCCTGGTCTCGGTGTTCGTGGCGGCCGCCAGCGTGGTGCTGGGCGTCGTCGGCGCCCGTTTCAAGGACGTCCGGCTGCTGGTGCCCTACGTCTGGACCATCGTCTTCTACCTGACGCCGGTCATCTGGACGACCAAGTCGATCCACGACGCGCGCAGCTTCATCTACAAGTACAACCCCTTCTATTATCTGCTGGAAACCGTGCGTAACCCGCTCCTTGGCATCTACGTGCCCTGGAACATTTTCACGGTCGCCCTGCTTATCGACCTACTCGCCGTGGTCGCGGCCGTCGTGTCGCTGGCCATGTTCCGCAAACGCATCGCGCTCTGGGTATAATGCGAGACACTTCGACCATGGTCGCTCCCAAGGTTCTTCTCAGCGCCCGCGGCGTTCGGCTGACCTATCCCGTCTACACGATCCAGGCGAGCTCGCTGCGGAACACCGTGTTGAACCTCGCCACGGGCGGACGCGTGCTACGCGACGCTGGCAACGTGGTCCATGTCCAGGCCTTGGACGGCGTCAGCTTCGACCTCTACGAAGGCGATCGCCTGGGCCTCTACGGCCACAACGGCTCGGGCAAGACGACGCTGCTGAAGGTGCTGGCCGGCATCTACGAGCCTACCCACGGCGAGGTCATCGCCCACGGCCGCGTCTCGTCGATGATCGAGATGGGCCACGGCATGGATCCCGACGCGACCGGCGTCGAGAACATCAAGATCATGGGCCGCTATCGCGGCTTCAACGGTCGCGAGATCAAGGCCAAGATCGACGAGATCGCCGACTTCGCCGACCTGGGCCCGTTCATCAACCTGCCCGTCCGCACCTATTCGGCCGGCATGACGATGCGCCTGCTGTTCGCCACCGGCACCTGCTTCGACCCGGACATCCTGATCCTGGACGAATGGCTGGGCGCGGGCGACGCCTCCTTCATGGAGAAGGCCCAGCAGCGCATGGAGGCCTTCGTCGAACGCTCGCGGATGCTGGTGCTGGCCTCGCACAGCCACGACCTGCTGACGCGGGTCTGCAACAAGCTGTGCGTGCTGCACGCCGGCCGCGTGGTCTATTTCGGCGACCCGGCCGAGTACTTCAGCAAGCTCTGAATCCACGGTCGCCCGACCCCGCAAACAAGAACGCCGCCGACATCCCCGATGTCGGCGGCGTTTTCGTTTCGAGGGCGGTGAGGATCAGTCCTCGATGCCGTCGATGATTTCCTGCACCGCGGCGCTGACGCGGCGCGGGTCGACGATGAAGTTGGCGTGGCCGGCCCGGCGGCTGCGGTCGCTGTCGGCCATGAAGCTCTCGCCGAACACGTACGAGACGTCGAAGCCGCGGATCTGGGCCATGCTGGCCACGATGT